>JAZRXF010000153.1:0-16410 GCA_045600085.1 Lachnospiraceae bacterium | reverse complement strand
TTATATTTGGTATAGCCTTTTTTGTCATGCTTCTAGGATGCGATATATTGCTCTTTCTTACAGAAAATGACAGGAAAGCCTTTGGGCTTAAGTCATTGTTGTTATTATTAATATTTGTATTTTTATATCTGGTTTGTATTCGTATTGTTGGTACCAGATTAAAAGGGCTATTTGAACCAGTAGATAAATATATGAAAAATAGTGATAGTATGCTGGTTTCACTAAAAAAAGAGAATGAAGATAATCGTGATAGTATTAAGGCGTTTACTGAGAAGAGCGAAAAAATAAAAAACGAAGCCACTGATACAGTGGATGAATTTAACAAAAAAAGTAAAACTATTAGTGACAATAAGGAAGCGTATATTCTTATGTGCCAGCGTGAGAATGAGCTTTTGGATAATATAAATGATACATTAAATAAAATAAAAGAGATTAAAAACGATATCGCTTTTGATAATAAGAAACTGACAAGAGGATGCTCGGAGGTGAATAGGGCCAGCAAAGAAATAGATGCTGATTTTGAAGAGATAAATAAAGCTTATGATAACCTACTTATGGTCCTTCGAGAAAGCATGGAAGTGTCCGAAAGTCTTATGACTGATATTTCACTGATTCAGTCAGATCTAGCAACCATTGATAGTAATTCATCCCATGTATCTCTTGAGCATGCAAGGCTCGGACAGTACAGCTTTACTATTACCAATGGTCTCGATGAGATAAAGAGGCTATCAAGAAAGATTGATGAAAGAACCGATGAGATATCAGGCTATGTTCTTAGAACAAAGACCAATCTGAGACTGGCAGAAGATCAGGCTGATTATTGTTATGATAACCAGAAGCTGGGAAAGAATGCTATAGATGAAGTCCTTGAAAAAGTAAGTGATATCGGAACCTCGTCAGAATCAATTGGCAGGAGCCTGGAAGTTCTTCTTGAGGACATTGGTACTATTGGAGAACTGAGCACAGAACTATCAAAGATAAGTACCAAAGAGAAATCTTTGTCGGAGAGTACTTACAGTGAAAATGAAGCCTTGCATAAGCTTGTTAATAATATGGGTGAAAGCCTTAAAAATAAGTGATTTTTTTGAGCTTTTGTGTTAGAATTTTTAAAGATTTTATAAAGAATTAATTTATAGGAGATGTAAGAAATGGGAAAAATCTTTCGTTTTTATAAAGATGTAGATACTGATCAGATCATTGCTTCACAGTATTT
The DNA here is from genome assembly GCA_045600085.1 of Lachnospiraceae bacterium. Lineage (GTDB taxonomy): Bacteria > Bacillota > Clostridia > Lachnospirales > Lachnospiraceae > NK4A136. Next base: position 15,197 of record JAZRXF010000153.1, on the reverse strand, counting down.
ACTTTATCCTACTATTGATGAGATGAAGAGTCATACATTCGAGTCATTAGATGTTAATTTTGCAAGTAATGTTAAGCCAGGTGATTTTGTGGTAGCTGATGAGAACTTTGGTTGTGGTTCATCACGTGAGCAGGCACCTAGCGTACTTAAGGCACTTGGTGTCAAGGCAGTTATAGCCAAGTCATTTGCCAGAATATTTTATCGTAATTCTATCAACATTGGTCTTCCAGTTATCGTATGCAAGGATTTATACGATGCGGTTAATGCAGGAGATGAGATGGAACTTGATATGGAAGCTGGTAAGATTACTGTAGGTGATAAGACATTTACATGTACTTCACTACCAGAAAATCTTCAGAAGATTCTTGATCAGGGCGGACTCATTGCTTCACTGGATAAGGAGGACTAATCATGGGAATGACAATTGCTGAGAAGATTATAGCCAGAGCAGCTGGCAAGGACGTAGTAAAGGCTGGAGATATACATACTGTTACTCTTGATTTACTTATGAGTAATGATGGTACTAGCCATTTAACAGTTGATAAATATAACGCACTTAAGCATCCTCGTATTGCGGATGTGAATAAGCTTGTATGGATTGTAGATCATAATATGCCATGTGATAGTGTTAAGACAGCAGAATCTCACAAGAAGATGCGTGACTTTGCAAGAGCAAATGGTATCAAGTTCTACGAAGGTGAAGGCGTATGCCATCAGGTTATGATGGAGAATCATGTATGTCCAGGACAGCTTATATTTGGTGCTGACAGCCATACTTGTGCATATGGTGCTCTTGGTGCATTTGGTACAGGTGTTGGTAACACAGACTATTTATACGCTATGGTAACAGGCTCTTCATGGGTACTTGTTCCAGAGACTATTCGTTTCAACCTTCACGGACAGCTTCCAAAGGGCGTATATGCAAGAGATTTAATCCTTACTATTATTGGTAAGATTAGTGCTAATGGTGCTAACTATAAAGCAATGGAGTTTGGTGGTGATGGTCTTAAGACTATCGATATGGCCGGACGTATTTCTATCTGTAACCTTTGCGTAGAAGCAGGTGCCAAGACAGCACTTATGGAAGTAGATGATATTGCTCTTGATTATCTTGAGCAGTTTGGTCGTAAGCCTGCTGCAGTATTTGCTCCAGATGAGGATGCGGTATATAGCCAGGTAATCGATATTGATCTTAGCGAGATTCGTCCAATCGTAGCTAAGCCTCACTTTGTAGACAATGTATGTTCTGTAGAAGAAGCTAAGGGCACTAAGATTGACGAGGCATTCCTTGGCTCATGTAATAATGGACGTATCGAAGATTTAAGAGTTGGCGCTGAGATTATAAGGGGTAAGAAGGTAAGTCCTAACGTAAGATTCCTCGTAGTTCCTGCAAGCCGCAGCGTATATGAGCAGGCCATGAAGGAAGGACTTCTTGAGATATTTATGGAAGCTGGCGCTATCGTGATGAATCCTAACTGTTCTGTATGCTGGGGTTCGTGTCAGGGTGTTATCGGTGAAGGCGAAGTACTTATCAGTACAGGTACTCGTAACTTCAAGGGACGTGCTGGACACAGAGATTCTTTTGTATATCTTGCATCAGCAGCAACAGTTACTGCATCAGCAATTGCTGGTGAGATTGTTGGGGCTAATGAGTAAAAAGATTGCACAAAGTGCAGTTTGTGTCAGGAAGGAAATAAATAATGGAAAAATTTACTGGCCGTGTATGGCTTATGGGTGATGATATTGATACAGATATCATCATGCCTACAGAATATTTAGTATATAAGACAATCGAAGAGATGAAGCCATTTGCATTTTCACCACTTCGTACAGATTTAGCCAAGGAAATTCAGCCTGGCGATATAATAGTAGCTGGCAATAACTTTGGCTGTGGCTCATCACGTGAGCAGGCTCCAGAAGTTGTAAAGGCTCTTGGCGTTAAGTGTATTATAGCCAAGTCATTTGCACGTATTTTCTTTAGAAATGCTATTAACAATGGTCTTCTTCTTATAGAGAATGGTGATCTTGCCGATGCTGTAAAAGAAGGCGATAGCATTACTGTAACAGTTAATGAGAAGATAGAGTATAGTGGAAAAGAGTTCCCTATAGCATCTCTTCCTGATAATTTAGTAGAAATCATCCAGGCAGGTGGCCTTGTAAAAGCTATGCGTCACCGCAATGGCCTTGAGTAAGGGGGAGCATATGGGACAGACAGTTATTGAAAAGATAATAGGACATAATGTGGGCCGCGCTGTTAAACCAGGTGACCTCGTTACAGTTAAGGCTGATTACGTAATGGTAGATGATATCATGATGCCATTTATCGTATCCAAGTTCGAAGAGATGGGATTTAGCAAGGTATGGGATCCATCAAAGATTGTAATAATCTGCGATCATATGGTTCCTGCCAGCCAGACAGATGATATCAGAGCATATCATATCTGCTGTGATTTTGCTGATAAGCATAATATTCCTAATCTTCATACAAGCGATGGTATCTGCCATCAGCTTATGACAGAGGCTGGATATGTTAAGCCAGGTCACGTTGTATTTGGTACAGACAGCCATACAACTACTTATGGTAGTGTAGGTGCATTCTCGACGGGTATTGGCTATACAGAGATGGCAGCTATCCTTGGTACTGGTGAAGTATGGATGAAGGTACCTGGTACTATCAAGATAGAGATCAATGGTAATCTTGCTGACAATGTGATGTCCAAGGATGTAATTCTAAGAATCATTGGTGACCTCACAGCTGCAGGAGCTACATACAAGTGCCTTGAGTTTACAGGAGATACAGTGGCTAATATGAGCCAGTCATCACGTACTACTATGACCAATATGGCCATAGAAGCTGGTGCGAAGTGTGCAGTATTTACTCCGGACGAGAAGACTGCTAAGTATTGTGAGATAGAGCTTGATGATTTCCAGAAGAGCTTAGTTGGTGACGATGATGCCGAATATGAGAGAGTTATAACATATAAGGCCGAGGATTTTGTACCAGTTATGGCAGTACCTTCTAATGTTGACCATATTAAGCCTGTATCAGAGCTTACAGATATTAAGGTTGATCAGGTATTCTTAGGCTCATGTACTAATGGACGTCTTGAGGATCTTGAGGCGGCAGCAAAGATTCTTGATGGCAAGAAGGTTGCTCCATTTGTGAAGCTTATAGTTACACCAGCCAGCCGGAAGATATATAAGGAAGCTCTTGCTAATGGTACACTTGATATATTATCAAAGGCAGGTGCAATCATCACTCATCCATCATGTGGACTTTGCTGTGGTAGAACAGGTGGTATATTAACAGATGGTGAAGTAGTAGTAGCAACTAATAACAGAAACTTCCTTGGTCGTATGGGTACATCCAAGGTTAATATTTACCTTGCTTCACCGAAGAGTGCAGCAGCAAGTGCTATTGCAGGAAAAATAGTGGCAGCGCAGTGAAAAAAACAGATTTGATACTTATAGCGGCAGTTTTATTAATAGCTGCCGCTATTATTTTAGGCAATAAAATATTGGATAATAATCGAGAGAGCAACTATTATGCCGAGGTGGTCATTGGACGGGATGTAATTGACAGGCTTCCTCTTGATGCGGCAATTGAAAAAACGTATGAGACTGCGGATGGAGTTAACATACTTGTGATTGAAGAGGGAAAGTGTTTTATCAAAGAAGCCGACTGTTATAATCAGATATGTGTTAATTCGCTCCCGATTAGTCAGGTGGGAGAGAGTATTGTATGTATGCCGCATAAGCTTGCAGTGACAATAGTTGAATCGAAGTGATTGTATTAAAAGCTTTTATAAAAGGAGAACAAGCTTATGAATATTAAACGACTGACTACGCTTGCGTTCTTTCTTGCTGTTTCGGTTGTTTTAGGTTATCTAGAGAGCCTGATTCCCTATGATTTCGGAGTGCCTGGGATTAAACTGGGACTGGCAAATATCGTTTCTTTAATAATTCTTTACATGTACAGAAGCAGTGATGCTTTTATTGTCGGGATACTAAGAATACTTATTATCGGATTTATGTTTGGCAATATGTACATGATAATCTATAGTTTATCGGGGTTATTACTAAGTATTACCCTGATGATTTTGTTAAAAAAATCTAGTATATTTAGTATAATAGGTATAAGTGTTGCTGGTGCTGTGAGTCATAATATAGGTCAATTAATAGTGGCTTATATAGTGGTTAGAACATCAGGAATATTATTTTATATACCGGTTCTACTTGTGGCAGCTGTTATAGCAGGTGTATGTACTGGTGTGACCGCTTCAGGAGTATTAAGAATTTTAAGAAAAAACAATTAACATTTTATGAAAGGGGACTAATGCTATGAGTAAAGCAATTAATCCAATTATGTCTGGTTTCTTTCCAGATCCTACAATATGTGCTGTCGGAGAAGATTATTATCTTGTGAATTCTTCATTTGCATATTTTCCAGGTCTTCCTATTATGCACAGCAAGGATCTTGCACATTGGGAGCAGATTGGTAATATCCTTGATAGAGAAAGTCAGTTGCCACTTTTAAAGGCTGGTCATTCAAGAGGCTTGTTTGCACCAACTCTTCGTTATAACAATGGCACATTTTATTGTATATGTACTAATGTTGATCACGGCGGAAACTTTATTGTAACTGCTACTAATCCAGAAGGACCATGGTCTGATCCATATTACCTCGAAGGAGCCGATGGTATTGATCCATCACTTTTCTTTGATGATGACGGTAAGTGCTATTATATTGGAACTCATGAGAATCCAGAAGGTGCTAAGTACAATGGTGACTGGTATATATGGATTCAGGAAGTAGATATTGAGAATATGAAGCTTATTGGTCCTAAGAAGGACGTATGGAACGGTGCATTAAAGAACTGCATCTGGCCAGAGGGACCTCATATTTACAAAGAAAATGGATATTATTACATCATGCACGCTGAAGGTGGTACAGGCCCAGAGCATGCAGTTATGGTTTGTAGAAGTAAGGATATCTGGGGACCATATGTTGGTAATCCTAAGAATCCTATTCTTACTCACAGACATCTTGGTGCTGACTATCCAATTAAGTACGTTGGTCATTGTGATATTATTAAGACACCTAATGATGAGTGGTTCATGACTATGCTTGCAGTTAGACCACTTGAAAGATTTACTACAATGGGTAGAGAAACATTCCTTGCTAAGTTTATTTGGGAGGAGGACTGGCCAGTAGTTAATCCTGGTGTAGGTATGCTTACAGAAACAGTTGATATAAACCTTCCAGATTGGGATCCTAAGAAAGATCCTACATCTTACACATCGAGAACAAAGGGTAATACATGCGAACCAGGATCAAATAGAACCTATGATTTTACCACAAAGGAAAAGCTTGGCGATGAGTTCCTGTTCCTTAGAAATCCGGATTTATCAATGTACAGTCTTGATAACAATGGACTTACTCTTAAGTGCCTTCCTGCAACCATTAAGGAAGAAGAGAGCCCTGCATTTATAGCAATCAGACAGCAGCATCATTCATTCGAAGTGGCATCAAAGGTTGATGTTAGCGGTGTAAGTGCTGGTGGTGAAGCAGGTCTTGTTCTTATTCAGAACAATCTTTACAATTTCAAGGTCGTTGCTGATAGCTGTAAGGCTGTTGCAGTTATTACAAAGGACGGAGAGGATACAGTACTTGGAGAAGCTAGCGTGAGCGGAGAGGCTAATCTTGCTATTAAGGTAGAAGGTCTTAAGGCATCAGCAGTAGTAGATGGCAAAGTAATAGGAGAAGCTGACGTTAGAACTCTTTCTACAGAAGTAGCTGGTGGATTCGTAGGATGTTGCGCTGGTATCTATGCTTCAGCCAATGGAAAAGAGTCTGGCGAAAAGGCTATATTCAAGAATCTTTCTTACAATGCATAATAAATGCGATAAATGCATAATAATAGCATAAATAACTTTTAAATATGAGCTTGCCATTGTAATAATGGCAGGCTCATTGTATTATAAGAAATAGATATTATGTAAATCAATTTTTATGGTATAAGAGAAGAAATTATGTACGCTTATTTTAAAGGAACTATAATCGAAAAAAATGTTGAGGGCATCGTAATAGAGGTGGCAGGTATTGGCTATAATATTATGACACCACCAGGCAAGGGGTATGAGCTTCCAGATGCTGGCGAGCAGGCCCTTATATATACATACACCTCAGTTCGTGAGGATGCCATGCAGCTTTATGGCTTTGCAAGGAAAGAAGAACTCACGCTATTTAAACAGCTTATTACGGTAAGTGGTATAGGACCAAAGGGTGGACTGGCAATTCTTTCAGAGCTATCAGTTGATGAGATTAAAATGGCGATTGTAACTGGTGACTCCAAGACAATAGCGAGAGCACCTGGTGTAGGTAAGAAAACAGCGGAAAGAGTTATTATTGACCTGAAGGATAAGATTCAGAAGGAAGATATTGTTGCTGCCGAGAACTTTGTGAATGGCAGTGTTAGTACAGCAAAACTTACTCCAGAGCAGGAAGAAGCTGCTCAGGCACTCGCAGCACTTGGTTATGGTGTTAAAGAAGCGCAGAGCGCAGTGGCTATGGCGGCCGCTGAGGGGGCAACAGATGCCAATGCATTATTAAAGGGAGCACTTAGGTTTTTATAATGGCTAAAAGATTAATCGAGACAAATTTTACAGATGAAGATGTGAAGATAGAGTCATCGCTTCGACCAGCCAGGCTTGATGACTATATTGGACAGCAGAAAATAAAAGAAAAGCTGAAGGTTTATATAGAGGCTGCAAAGAATCGTAAGGAGCCTTTGGATCATTGCCTTTTTTATGGACCACCAGGACTTGGTAAAACAACTCTTAGTAATATTATTGCCAACGAAATGGGGGTTAATATCAAGGTCACCTCTGGTCCGGCCATAGAAAAACCAGGTGAGCTTGCCGCCATTTTAAATGGTCTTTCAGAAGGCGATATTTTATTTATCGATGAAATACATAGATTAAATAGACAGGTTGAGGAAGTTCTATACCCAGCCATGGAAGACTATGCAATCGATATTATGATAGGTAAAGGGCAGGGAGCCAAGTCAATAAGATTAGAGCTTCCACCATTTACACTTATTGGTGCGACAACAAGAGCAGGACTTCTTACAGCACCTCTTCGTGACAGATTTGGTATGTTAGAGAGACTTGAATTTTATACCAACGAAGAGCTGAGAACTATCATAGAGAATTCAGCTCATAAGCTTGGTGTGGATATAGATGAGGCTGGCGCCTATGAAATGGCTCGTAGAAGTCGTGGTACACCACGACTTGCCAATAGATTACTGAAACGAGTTCGAGACTTTGCAGATATTAAGTTTGATGGAGTAATCACCAAGGAAGTGGCCGATTATGCTCTTGATCTAATGGAAGTGGATAAGTTTGGTCTAGATCAGAATGATAGAAATATGCTCCTTGCCATGATTAATATATATGGTGGTGGACCAGTTGGGCTTGATACGCTGGCTGCGGGACTGTCCGAGGATGCTGGAACCATCGAAGATGTGTATGAGCCATACCTGTTAAAGCATGGTTTTATTAATAGAACACCAAGAGGACGTGTTGCTACTAAACTGGCCTATGAGCATTTTGGTATTGCGTTCCCTGATGATGGTGGGGTATAATAGTTATGTCGACCAATTTATTAAAGTCTTGAAAGGTTATAGCTATGACAGAAAAAAATGAAGTTCAAGTTATTATAGATGGTAAAGTACTCACTATGAGTGGCTTTGAAAGCAATGAATACCTTCAGAAAGTTGCCAATTATATCAATGATATGATAGTTGAGTATTATAAGGCCGATTCATTCAAGCACGCTGGTAAGGATATACAGCATAGACTTATTGAGATTAATATTGCTGATGAATTATTCAAGGCTAGGGACAAGGTTGAAAAGCTTACAGAAGAGCTCAAGATTAAAGAAAATGAGCTTTACGATATGAAGCACGATGTGATTAACAAAGAGATGGCGCTTGGTGATCTCAAGGAAACACAGAAAAAGACTCAGGAACAGCTTCAGGAAGCAGCCAAGAAAATCGTGGCTCTTGAGGCTCAGTTAAAGAGTAAAAAGTAATAGAATTTTTTATCCCCCGTCCATGTGACGGGGATTATTATTGCTAGGGATATATCAAAGATAGAAAGACTGATTATTATGGGATATAAGCCAGAAATTCTTGCTCCAGCAGGAGAATTAAAAAGTGTATATGGTGCTTTAAGTGCAGGTGCGGATGCAGTATATCTTGGTGCACCCAGTTTTTCTGCGAGAGCTTTTGCTAAGAATCTGACTATTGATGAAATATGTGAAGCCCTTGATTATGCCCATATTCATGGAAAAAAGATATATCTTACCATGAACACATTAGTTAAAAATGAAGAATTGGCTGATGCATTAGAATTGCTGAAACCTTTGTATATTCACGGCCTCGATGGAATAATTGTTCAGGATATTGGCCTTATAAAGCTTATTCATGAGCTTTACCCTGAGCTTCCGATTCATGGTAGTACCCAGCTTGCTATAACCTCCAGCCAGGGAATAGAAACCCTTAAATCCATGAATGTTACTAGAGTGGTTCCGGCAAGAGAATTGACTCTTCAGGAAATAAAGGCTCTTAAAGCTACTGGTATGGAGATTGAGTGCTTTATTCACGGTGCCATGTGTTACTGCTATTCGGGTAAATGTCTCTTCTCAAGCATTGCAGGTGGCAGAAGTGGTAACAGAGGAAGATGTGCTGGACCATGTCGTAAGGAATATGACACATATATTGATGGACAAAAGGTAAACTCTGCTAGTGAAAGATATCCAATAAGCATGAGAGATATGTGTCTTATTGATAATATATGCGATTTTATAGATGCAGGAGTTGATTCATTTAAAATAGAAGGACGTATGAAAGCTCCTGAGTATAGTGCAGGTGTTTCTGCGATATACAGGGAAGTAATAGATGAGTATATGAAGACTGGCGTTAGGCCAGATACCAGAATATATAAAGAAAAACTTATGAAGCTTTATATTCGAGCTAATACATCAACTGGTTATCTTTATGAAGAAAGTGGCAGGGGGATGATTTCATTATCGTCTCCTTCATATCAGGGTATAAGTGATGCGGATAAGGAAGAGATAAGCAGACGCTTCATAGAAACTCGTATGAGAGTTCCGGTATCATTTGATGTTTATGCTTATGTTGATAGTCCATTTATCATAGAAGGCTATGTTAATAGAAAGGACTGTGGGTATGATTCAGACGAAGAGATTCGGACCAGTGTCAGTGGGCAGATATGTCAGGTCGCCGAGAAACGTGCTCTTGACGACGAAACTGTTCGAAAGCAGCTTTCTAAGCTGGGGGATACATTCTTTGAATTAAAGGATATTAATCTATACACTGATGACAACAGTTTTGTGGTTGTTTCGGCCATTAATGATGTGAGACGTCAGATAGTTGCGAGTCTTTACGAATTAATATGTGGACGCCGTGAGTGTATGGCTGATATTGATGAAAAGCTTGCAGTGGTCAGAGAAAATTGCAAGGAGACTTCAGGCTATAAAAATAATGATGGTAAGTTAATCATAGGTGTTAAAACTAGTCAGCAGTTAGTGGCAGTATTTAATAATCTGTCATACGAAAACTATTCGGGTATTATAATAGGTGCTTTTTCGGATATACTTGCTGGTGGCAATGATTCTATGGTGGCAGCTTTAGCTGATGTTAAAATGAAGGGCGTAGAGCTATTCTTACGACTTCCGTCGGTAATAAGAGAGAATAGACTTGGTATTATTAAAAATAAAATTAATAATGCAAAATTGCTGATAGAATGGGATGGAGTCTATGTGGGAGGTCTTGATGCCTATAACCTGGCACTTGATTATTTTGACAGTTCATCTATAATCCTTGATGAGGGGCATTATGTCTATAACAATTATTCCGAGCAAGTATCATTAGAGCTTGCAGGAGGCTATACCTCATCCTATGAGCATAGTGGAAGAGAGCTATATGAATTTAATAGTCCTGCTAGTAGACAAATGATTGTCTACGGATATATACCTCTTATGCATACTGCCAATTGTTTGTTAAAAACTTTTAAAAGATGCAATAAAAATAAATCTTCAAACATTACTATCAAGGATGAAGCGGGCAGAAGCTTTTTGGTTTCATGTAATCATGAATTATGCCTTAATGTAATATACAATTATTTACCGCTCAATTTGATAGGAAGACTTGATAATATGAAGAAAAATGGTCTTGCAGGTGCTTATCGTATTGAATTTACGATGGAATCTGGAGAAGAGACCTTGAATATTATAGATAGTTATAAAGCATATTTGGGTGGGAATGAAGTAAAAACTGAGGGCTCATTTACCTCAGGTCATTATAAACGTGGTGTTGATTAAATGAATTATATTATTATTGAATTTTCAAGATATATTATTTTAGGCGCACTTGGATTATATCTGATTGAATCTGTGTGGCCACTATTCTATAAAAAAGGTGATACTGACAGGGGAGTTTATGTAAGACAGCTGGTATATATTTGTCTTATTCATACACTTTCCATGGTAACACTGTATCTTGTCACCGATTCGGATGGGTACATGCGAATGTATGTACTTCAGATAATACTTCTATTTGCCATAAACAGACTGTTTATAATGATTTACCCAAGGTGTAGCCGTATGCTTGTCAACCATATGTGTTTACTTATCACCATTGGTTTCGTTGAACTCAGCCGTATTTCTTATGACAAGGCTTTTCGTCAGTATTTTATAGTATTGGCGGCTCTTATTATTAGCCTAGTTATTCCATATATTATTAAGAAGTGTCCATTTATTCGTAACTATACTACAGTGTATGGTATTGTCGGAATAGCACTCCTTACGCTTGTATTTACATTTGGTAAGTCTGTTAATGGTTCCAAGCTTTCTTATCATCTTTTTGGCTTCACATTTCAACCATCAGAGTTTGTTAAGATTCTATTTATATTCTTTGTTGCAGGTATGCTCTACGAGAATGCCAAGCTTCCAAAGCTTTTGGTAACAGCAGCGCTCTCAGCAGTAATAGTTCTGCTTCTTGCACTTTCCAAGGATCTTGGTAGTGCCCTTTTGTACTACGTGGTTTTCATAGCAATGATATTCGTTGCTACAGGTAAGATTAGATATTCAATACTCGGTCTTGGAGCGGGAGCTGCCGCGGCCTATTTTGGATACACGTTATTTCCACATGTTCAGACACGTATTCAGATATGGTTAGACCCATGGATGGACATTGACAATAAGGGATATCAGCTCACACAGTCTTTATTCGCCATTGGTACTGGTGGATGGATGGGTATGGGACTTGGCCATGGTCAGCCGAGTACAATACCATTTGTTGATGAAGACTTTATGTTTTCTGCTATATGCGAAGAGTATGGTGTTATTTTTGGTATATTCATCATCCTTCTTTATTTGGTATTATTTATCCTTCTTCTTAAAATCACACTTAGAACCAAGGATTTGTACTACAGACTTATTTTAGTAGGCTCATTTACATTACTCGCATTCCAGACATTTTTAACTATAGGTGGAGGAACTAGACTTATTCCATTAACTGGTGTAACACTTCCGCTTATAAGTAATGGTGGCTCATCGGCAATGTCTACAATATTCTTATTTGGAATATGTATTGGTATTTCAAGACTACCACGTAAGAAGAAGGTGGATGCGGCTCAGGAATTAGAGCTTGATATGGCTGACGAGATATCAATGAGCGACGAGGAAGTAATTGCAAAGAAGAGAAAGATCAATGCGATTATTCTTTCTGTTACTAATGGTATTTTGTTTATTGCTATAGTTGGAAACCTCATTTCTTATATGCTTGGTGAGAAAGAAGAGGCAATAAGCAATGAGTATAATATCGTAAGACAGGAGATTGTAGCTGCAGAAACAATACGTGGTTCAATACTTGCTGCTGATGGAACTGTTCTTGCTGAGACTCTTGTAGATGCAGCAGGCAATGAGAGAAGATACTATCCTTACGATGGTGAGTATGCTCATATTGTAGGATATTCTACATTCGGTAATACTGGAATTGAGAAATCAATGAATATGAATCTTATCCAGTCCAATGTTTCATTTGCAACACGAACATCCAATGGTGTGGCTGGTAAAAAGAATCCAGGTAATGTTGTCACAACCACACTTGTTCCAGAAATTCAGGATGTTGCTTATAGTTCACTTGGTATGTACAAGGGCGCTGTCATAGTAACTAAGGTTGAAACAGGAGAGATACTGGCGATGGTATCGGCACCAACATTTAATCCTAATACCGTTATGGATGACTGGGATAGCCTTACAAAGGACACTAAGAATGCGGCACTTCTTAACCGTGCATCACAGGGAATATATCCACCAGGATCAACCTTCAAGATTATTACTACTTACGAGTATATGAAAGAGAATCCTGGCACATATAAGAACTATTACTATACATGTACAGGTTCTATAAAGGCCGATGATACTATTATCCACTGCTTTAGACACAATGTTCATGGTGGAGAAAATCTGTATTCGTCACTTGGTAACTCATGTAACAGTTCATTTGCCAATATTGGTATGAAGCTTGATAAGTCAAGTTTTGCTGATACACTTATGGATCTTAAGTTCAATACAGATCTTCCAGTTCAGTTCGAGGCAAAGCAGAGCCATGTATCAATGAGAGAGTATATGTCCAATGCCGAAATGGTTCAGACAGCTATTGGACAGGGTGAAGTTCAGATGACACCTCTTCACCTTAATATGATTACTTTAGCAATAGCCAATGATGGTGTTATGCTTACACCTTATGTTATATCTGGTGTGAAGTCAGCTGAAGGTGAAGTAATCAAAACATATGGCAAGCAGGAGCTTGGACGAGTTATGAGTAGTGAGGATGCCGCTCAGCTTAGAGAATTCCTTAAGTACGACGTTGAACACGGTACAGCCAACAAGCTTTCAGGTCAGGCCTACACAGCTGCTGGTAAGACTGGTTCTGCTGAGTACATGGAGAAGGATGATTCTTCTCACGCATTATTCACTGGTTATGCACCAGCAGACAATCCTCAGGTCTGTGTAACAATCATTCTTGAGGGTGCAGGTACAGGTGGTGATTATTGTGTACCTATAGCAAAGAGAGTATTTAGCAAATATTTTGAGCTGTATGGTATGCCATATTAGTTTATAACGCTCAAAAATCCGTGAACTTTATGGATTTTTGGGCGTTTATTTATTGACAACCAAATTGTAGTTTTGGTAGAATTTATGTTGCGAATAATACATTACTATGGGGTGCCATGGATATAGCAATATAGACACAGCACTTTATAGTTATGAGTATTAGATAGAATAATTAAGAGAGGTAAAGAAAAGATGGCAATCGATTTAACAAAGTATGGCATCACAGGAACAACAGAAGTTGTTTACAATCCTTCTTACGAATTATTATTCGAGGAAGAGACAAAGGCTGGTCTTGAGGGATATGAAGTAGGCCAGAACACAGAACTTGACACAGTTAACGTTATGACTGGTGTATTCACAGGACGTTCACCTAAAGATAAGTATATCGTTATGGATGAGAACTCTAAGGACACAGTATGGTGGACAACAGAGGGATACAAGAACGATAACCACCCAATGACAGAGTCTACATGGGCAGCTGTTAAGGATCTTGCTAAGGCTGAGCTTTCAAACAAGAGACTTTTCGTTGTTGATGCATTCTGCGGTGCTAACGCTGATACACGTATGGCAGTTCGTTTCATCGTTGAGGTTGCTTGGCAGGCTCACTTTGTAAAGAACATGTTCATCGTTCCAACAGATGAAGAGCTCGCTAACTTCGAGCCAGATTTCATCGTATACAACGCTTCTAAGGCTAAGGTAGAGAACTACGCTGAGCTCGGTCTTAACTCTGAGACATGTGTAGCATTCAACATCACATCTAAGGAGCAGGTAATCCTTAACACATGGTACGGTGGAGAGATGAAGAAGGGTATGTTCTCTATGATGAACTACTACTTACCACTTAAGGGCATTGCTTCAATGCACTGTTCAGCTAACTGCGATATGGACGGAAAGCATACAGCAATCTTCTTTGGTCTTTCAGGAACAGGTAAGACAACACTTTCTACAGATCCTAAGAGAAGACTTATCGGTGATGATGAGCACGGTTGGGATGATAACGGTGTATTCAACTTCGAAGGTGGTTGCTACGCTAAGGTTATCGGTCTTGATAAGGAATCTGAGCCAGATATCTTCAACGCTATTAAGAGAGACGCTCTTCTTGAGAACGTTACAGTAGCTGCTGATGGTAAGATTGATTTCGACGACAAGAGCGTTACAGAGAACACTCGTGTTTCTTACCCAATTTCACATATCAACAACATCGCTGCTGAGGTTAACAAGGTTTCTGCAGGTCCTGCAGCTGACAATGTAATCTTCCTTTCAGCTGATGCATTTGGAGTACTTCCTCCAGTATCTATCCTTACACCAGAGCAGACACAGTACTACTTCCTTTCAGGATTTACTGCTAAGCTTGCTGGTACAGAGAGAGGTATCACAGAGCCAACACCTACATTCTCAGCATGTTTCGGTCAGGCATTCCTTGAGCTTCACCCAACAAAGTACGGCGAAGAGCTTGTTAAGAAGATGAACGCTAACGGAGCTAAGGCATTCCTCGTTAACACAGGATGGAATGGAACAGGAAAGAGAATCACAATTAAGGATACACGTGGTATCATCGATGCAATCCTTAACGGTGACATCAAGACTGCTCCAACAAAGCAGATCCCAATGTTCAACTTCACAGTTCCAACAGAGCTTCCAGGAGTTGATCCAGCAATTCTTGATCCTAGAGATACATACGCTGATGCTTCTGAGTGGGAAGTTAAGGCTAAGGATCTTGCAGGAAGATTCATTAAGAACTTCGAGAAGTATACAACAAATGATGCTGGTAAGGCACTTGTTGCAGCTGGTCCACAGTTATAAGATAAAAATTAATATCAAAACCCGTCGCTATATGCGGCGGGTTTTTTTTGTATCGGCGATAAAAATAAACCACCTGCTATGCAGGTGTGTCCCCAGACAGCTTTAGCTTTAAGTAAAAAACCTCCATGTTAGAATAAGTGTAGGTTCGCCAACCGCACAAATAGAAACAAGGAGGTATCCAAATGGA
>JAZRXF010000152.1:0-4665 GCA_045600085.1 Lachnospiraceae bacterium | reverse complement strand
GATTACATTCATGTAGTTGATCTTGCCAACGGTCATGTATGTGCGGTAGACAAGGTTACATCTACTACAGGTGTTAATATCTACAACTTAGGTACAGGTAATGGATATTCAGTGCTCGATATAGTTAAAGCTTTTGAAGCAGCCAATGGAGTTAAGATTCCTTATAAGATAAAGGAAAGACGAGCAGGTGATATTGCAACATGCTATGCCAATCCAGCAAAAGCAAAAGAAGAGCTTGGATGGGAAGCTAAGTATGATCTTGAACGTATGTGCAAGGATTCATGGAGATTTGCTCAGACATTTAAATAAGTCAACCTAATTGTAAGGGCTTTGAAGTTCACAGGATTTCAAAGCCCATTTTTATTTTACTAATAGTGTATTATAATTAATGTCGTTATTTTTATTTTTATGGAGAAATCATGAATCTGCTTAATCTTGAACATGTATATAAAAGCTTTGAAAATAGAGAACTTCTTCACGATGCAACTGTTGGTCTTGATGATACAGACCGCATAGGTGTAATAGGTGTTAATGGTACTGGTAAATCAACAATGCTTTCTATTATTGCAGGGACGCTTGAACCTGATGATGGAAAGGTGATTCGTGGCGGAAGTCTTCGTATTGCTTATCTTCTTCAGAACCCTGATTTTGATAATGATAAATCGATTATAGAAAATGTTGTAGCTAAAATATCTGGCAAAGCAGAGCACTGGGATGTAACAGGTGAGGCGAAGTCCATGCTGCTTAGGTTTGGTATTGACAATCCAGACAGTAAGCCTGATATTCTCTCGGGTGGCCAGAAGAAAAGAGCAGCTCTTGTTGCGACGCTTCTAACACCGGCTGACCTTCTTATACTAGATGAGCCAACTAACCACTTGGATCATGCTATGATTGAGTATCTTCAAGAATATTTAAATAATTATTCGGGCGCGCTTCTTTTAGTTACTCATGACAGGTACTTCCTTGACCAGGTTACCAATAGGATTTTAGAGATTGATAAAGCTGGAGTGTATAAATACGAAACCAATTATTCTGGCTACTTAGAGCTTAGAGAACAGCGCCTTGATTATGCCAGGGCGGCAGAGCGTAAGATGGCCACTCTTTATCGTAAAGACCTTGCGTGGATACAGCGTGGAGCGAGAGCTAGAAGCACAAAGCAAAAGGCACATATACAAAGATTTGAAGCTCTTCGCGATAGAGAGAAAATAATAGAAGACAGAAATGTTGAAATGCAGTCGCTTGCTTCAAGGCTCGGTGGTAAAACCATTGAGTGTAATGGGCTTAGTAAGAGATATGGTGACAGAGTTTTATTTCAGGATTTTACATATATATTTGGTAAGGTTGACCGAGTTGGCATCATAGGACCTAACGGATGTGGTAAATCAACCTTACTCAAAACAATTATAGGGCAGATTTCTCCTGACACTGGAACCGTTGAAATAGGTCAAACAGTTAAGATAGGATACTTCGGTCAGGAGAATGAAGAGCTTCGTAGTGACGGAAGAGTCATTGATATAGTGAAGGACAAGGGCGAGTACGTTGAAACACGCGATGGTAAGGTTACAGCGTCCAAGATGTGTGAGACATTTTTGTTCGATGGCAATATGCAGTACACGCCAGTTTCTAAGCTTTCGGGTGGTGAGAAAAGAAGGCTTTATTTATTGCAGGTGCTTATGACCTCTCCCAATGTACTTATTCTTGATGAGCCAACCAATGATCTTGATATTCAGACACTACGAGTTTTAGAGGATTATCTTGATACTTTCCAGGGAATAGTTATTACAGTTAGCCACGACAGATATTTTCTAGATAGAGTAGTTACAAGAATTTTTTCATTTGAACCAGGTGGCGTGATTGCAAGAAGTGAGGGTGGATACGAGGATTATTATCTTCGTGGTTTTGCAAGTACTGAAGAGTCTAAGGTAGGAGCGAAGGTTTCCGCCCCTGCTGACAATAGGAAGGATTCTGCTTCTAGGGAAGACTGGAAGAAGCCAAGAGAGCAGAAAAAACTTTCGTACAAGGATCAGAAGGAATATGATACTATCGAAGAGGATATCGAAAAGATAGAAAAACGTATTCAGGAAATTGATGATGAAATGGTGGTTAATGCCACTGATTATCCAAAGCTTGCCGCGTTATCCAATGAGAAGCAGGAGCTTGAAGAGCAGCTGGATTATAAGATGCTTCGATTCATGGAGCTTCAGGATTTAATTGATTCGTTTAATTAGTCTAATTAATTTGTTTATAGATAACATGACATATATTCGAAAGGGGAAAGTATGAAAAGAGGAATATTTAAGAAAACTATGATATTGTCTCTTGCATCTGTTTTGACTGCATCAATGATGCTTACAGGCTGTGAGATGGGAAACCTTGGAAAAACCAAAGAAGTTCCAGAAGTGGAAGAGGACGCCATAGAAGTATCATCATTAGAAGAATTTATTGATGCCATTGAGCCAGGAGCCAATATTGTATTTAAGAAAGGTATTTATAATTTCACTCCTGATCTCGAAGACCTTTATGGTGATGATGGCAAGAAGTTTAATAAGAAGCATGAATATGTTCAGATTTTAGAATGTTTTGATGGTGTTGAACTTGTAATCCAGGATATTGAAGGCCTTACAATTAAAGGGCAGGAAGGCAAAAAGGTTGAACTTCAGGTTGAGCCACGATATGCCGATGTTATTAAATTTGTAGGTTGCAAGGACATAAGCATTAGCAATATGACAGTAGGTCATACTGTGGAGCAGGGTAGCTGCCAAGGTGATGTTCTTGAATTTGATGAATGCGAGAGTATTACAGTTGATGGTATGGATCTTTATGGCTGTGGTACATATGCTGTAACAGCTTATAATACAAGCGGTATCGAAGTATCAAACAGTACTCTTCGTGATTGTAGCTACGGACTTGTTGATATTAGCGGCTCAAGTGATGTTAGCTTTAAGTCATGTGATATGACTGGCTCATCGGGCTTTACAATGTTAAGCATTTATGAAAGTAATGTTACTTTCAGCAAGTGTACATTTGATGATAATACATGTGATTACGGATTTGTAACATTTGATTCTAGCAACAGCATTTCATTTAAGGGATGTACATTTGGTGCGGTAGAATCATCATATGTTAATTTTGGTGAGCTTGATTCGGATGAAACAGGTATCACATTTGACAGCAAGTGTAGCTTCGATGATAGTCTTCCTTCGGCAGCAGGCGGTACCTCGGGCGGTGTTACATCCGTTGATATAGAAGGTGAAATAGATACAGTAGGTGAGATCCTTGAGTCAATTGAGCCAGGCGCTTACGTTATAATTTCAGATGGCTATTATAATTTAACAGAGTTTATCGATACACTTGATGTTGACGGATATAATGCATGTCATGATTATGTACAGCTTGAAGCAGTATATGATGGTTATCAGGTTGTTATTCAAAACTGTAGTGATTTAGAGATTATTTCTTTATCTTTCGATAATAGTAAAGTTGAAATTGTTACTGACCCAAGATATGCAGCAGTTTTCAAATTTAATAATTGTGAAGCAGTTGGTGTATCACATGTTACGCTCGGTCATACAGACAGAGGTGATTGCTCTGGCCCTGTTATTGAACTTGATTCGACCACAGATTTTAGTACGTGGGGTGCCGATCTTTATGGTTGTGGTGTGTATGGTATTGAGTCATATAATTCAGGTGATATATATGTTGAGGATTCGATTATCCGTGACTGCTCATTTGGTCCATTTAATTTATTAGAGTTAACTGGTGAGGTGACATTTGATGGCTGTACAATATCAGGCTCAGAGGGAACAGGATATATTCAGCCAAGTCAGTATTTTGTGCATTTCCAGAACTGTACAATTGGAGAAGAAGAAACATATGGAGTTCTTACATTTGCTAATGTAACTTTTTCTAACTGCGTATATGAAGGTGCTTACCCAGAGAATGGTTACGGCGAAGCTGATGAGGCAAATTATACTAAGTGTACTTTTGCTGATTATATTGATGCCAATGATTACTATACAGATCATAATGTATTTGGTTTTGGCGGGTTCTGCATGAATGATGGAAAAGAGACATTCCTTCTTCCATTCTATTCAGACGAATATGATGAATATGTATATGTGCATATGATTATAAGTGCCGATGGTACTGGTTCGATTATTGGCATGACAGGAATGGATATTCTTAATTTCACATTTGATGAGAATGATATATCCGAAGATGTCCTCGAATGTGATATCGTAGAAGTGGAAGGATATGAATTCCTTGATTCAAAATGTACGCTTGAGTTCTATAAGGAAGGTGAATATACATACCTTGCAAAGCTTTCTTTTATGAATATGGAAATATGGTACTTATAAAATGTTTGACATTTAGTTTGCCTTGTGATATCTTAATTAGCGGACATAATAACGTCTGCATATGTGCGTGTAGCTCAGCTGGATAGAGCGTCTGGCTACGGACCAGAAGGTCGTGGGTTCGAATCCTGTCACGCACATCTTTAAAAGCTTCGGTTTATTCCGAAGCTTTCAGAGTGAAGACAAAGTCCACGGTGAAAACCGTGGATTTTTCTGTCTTTATGGTATGTTTTTGCTGTGAAACCCGCATAAACACTGGGTTTTGTGGTATAATAAAGTTATCGGAGGTACTGCCTATGATGACTCAAAA
>JAZRXF010000151.1:0-12114 GCA_045600085.1 Lachnospiraceae bacterium | reverse complement strand
TGGGCTACAATCAGATGAGTATAACAGAGGCTAGTATTGTGAATGTTAAGTCTGCTGTTAGTAAGCTTGAGAATGTTATAAACAAGATGCATCCAGCCAATACACTTAGATTAATCAGAGAAGGAATTAACCCACTGGAGGTTAGTCTTGAAGAGCTTGAAAAGAAACTGGATTCCATGGATAGGATAGATAATGAGCCAGAAAGATTCAGCGTATTTTTAAATCGACTGGATGAGTCAAAAATGATAACGAACGAGGAAAGACAGTCATTTATAGGTATTTACCGACTTATAAACAGTATTGAGAAAAATGACAGCCAGGCTGTAGGCTCACTCATCAATTCCAGAGCAGAGATTAATTTCTCCAATCTATTAGCTGCTGTAAGGTCAGGTAAGCATCAGGGTATGGATATTCAGATTGGTGATGATACTGGTGCAGTAGAAGAGATTATTACTAAGGGAATCAGTATATCAGAGCAAATAGGCATGGCATATCATGATTCGGAAGCTGGGATGCTAGCTAGACAGGCAGGTAGCGTAAGTGAGAATATTACAAAGTTCATCGATAATATGGAGATGGCCAAGACGGTAGACAATATTCTTGCAGCCGACGCTCTTATTAATAAAAAGTCTTCGATGTTTAAGGATATCAAGAAGAATATACGAGAGACTAAGCTTCCAGAATTTAACAATATTGTTCGTGATATCAGAGATTCATTTACAGATAAGGACAATGCAGCTAATGCCTTTGATGATATGGCAGAGAAGCTTCGTGATCTTGTTAATTCTGAGACAACGTATGTTACTGATACCATTGATCTAAAGAGTATGTCATTTTCTCTTAAGCAAATGTTTGTGGCATCGCGTTTTGCTCATGATGAATATTACGAGGTTCCAATGGAAGTTGGAGAGGAACAATGCCAGGTAAGTGTACGTATTACTCACGGAAGTGACAAGGGTGTGCGCATATCATTATCCAGTGAAGCCTATGGACAGCTTAGTGGTCGCTTCCGTCAAGGTAGTGATGGCTATGAAGGACTGTTCCAGGTGGATGGAACTGGTCGCGAGGATATTAATGACAGGATAGATGCACTTATGGAGAATTATCAGAACGCATCACTTAATGTATCAAATATAACATTTACGAATAGTAGCCACGTTAATCTAAATGTTTTTGGCGATATGGCCGATACAATAAATACAGACGAAGATAAAATATCGACAGCAGACCTGTATCAGCTTGCCAAGGTATTTATAGAAATTATTGGCAATTAGTCAGGTCAAAAGGAGAGAAAAGTATGAGAATTAATTATAATCAGTCAGCTATTTTAGCTAATAGTTGTCTTAATAGAACTGATAAGAACCTGAGTAATTCTATGGAAAGGTTATCATCAGGTTTTAAAATTAATCATGCCAAGGACAATCCTGCTGGATATGCTATTTCGAATAGAATGAGTGCTCAGATAGGTGGACTTGGAGTGGCCAAGGCCAATACTAATGATGGTATCTCAGTTGTTGAAACTGCCGACGGTGCTATGAGTGAAATATCAAGTATGCTTCAGCGTATGAGTGAGCTTGCTGTTCAGGCTGGTACTGACACAGTATCCGACGATGACAGAGCAGTTATTGATTCTGAAATCCAACAGCTTAAGAAAGAGATTACACGTATTGCCAATGATACCGAGTTCAACGGACAGCCTCTTCTTAATGGAAACTTTGATCTCAAGGGATACACAGACAATGAGAATGTTAAGGTTTCTTATTACTCAGAGGAAGTAAATGTAGCCAAGTATGATCTTGATTTTGCCGGATTAATCACTAACAACGGTGATGGAACCTATTCAGTTGATAATAGTATATTAAAAACAGCATTTCCAGGTGTTGAGGGTATAAAGTCTGAGTATAATGGCTCTATTCTTAAGATTACAGGTGATGGTAATTTTGATTTACGTTTAGATATTAAGGACGGAGAGAATTTCTCAGATAAGGTCAATATTGATATTACAGGTATAGGTGCCATGAAGATTCAGGCAGGTGCCAATGAAGGACAGGAGATATCTATTCGTATTCAGGAGATATCTCTTAAGAAATTTGGACTTGATGATCTTAAGTTTACACCAGACCTTGATGATAATGGCGATCCTATTGAGGGTTCATCAGCAGCCAATGCTCAGAAGGGTATAGCGGCCATAAAGGATGCAATGAGTTATCTTTCAGAGGCAAGAGCAAAGCTTGGTGCTTACCAGAATCGTATGGAGCATAATACAACTAACCTCGATGTTAGTTCGGAGAATATGACAGCTTCTTACTCAAGAATCATGGATGTTGATATGGCTGAAGAAATGACAATTTATTCTACTCAGCAGATTCTTAGCCAGGCAGGTATATCAATGCTTAGTCAGGCTAACCAGTTACCAGAAAAGGTACTTCAGCTTCTTCAGTAATAAATTATATTCCAAGGGGTGACGGATATGAGAGATGATCTTAAACAGGACTACACAAGAAGAATAACTAGTGCTAACAAGTCTCAGCTTGTTGTAATACTTTATGATATGTTTGATCAGTATCTTAATGATGCTAAGGAAAGTATCAATGTAAATAATTACAAAGATATGCATACAGAGATTCGTCGTGCAAGAAATGTGCTTTCAGAGCTTATCATTTCTCTTGATATGAAGTATGAGGTATCGGGCAATCTATATAGCGTATATAGATATATTGAGCGTCTTCTTATTAAGTCAGATATTAAACGTATATCAGAACCAATAGATGAAGCAAGAAGACTTATGGGTAAGCTTGGCGACAGCTTTAGAGAGGTTGCGAAGACAGATACTGATTCACCTATTATGAAGAATACAGAGGCAGTTTTTGCTGGTATTACATATGGTCGTGATGATGTTAATGAGAATGCATTTACAGGCTCTAACAGAGGTTATCTCGTATAATTTTTAAAAAATTGTGATTTTGTTTTTTTAGCAGCAATCCACGTATATACAAGGATTGCTGCTTTTTTGTGGACCTTGAAACTACTCACAAAGCATATTCAAAAATATGTTCTAGGTTGACTTTTGTTTTTATCGATGATATAGTTCTTCTCAAGTCAAGGCTACTGTTAGACTGACTGATTTCAAAATTTATAAGTTGCTTTTTCTAAGCAACGAAATCCCTTAAAAAAATAGAATATGTGGTTTTTTTATTGAATGCTATTTGTTTTTTGACGTGCTTTTTAGGACGTCGGTATTTTTCTGTTTCGTAAGATAAAAAAAGAGGGTAGCTTATGGAATTGGTCAATTTATGTCTAATTGGAATTCTAGGAGTAGCAGTCATCATTGATTGCCTAACTTATAAAATTCCCAATGCTTTGATATTGGGTGCGTTGGCAGCAGGCTTCGTGATTAAGGGAACGAATGCTTTGCTGTCAGGGGACCCATGGATAATACTTAAAATATTCGCAGGAATGCTTATAACATTTCTGCTTCTATTTCCGCTCTATGCTTTGCGTGCACTGGGCGCAGGCGATATTAAGCTTATTATTGTTGTATCGGTCTATATGACCTTGAAAGAAGCCTTGTATATCTGTTTATTATCCCTTTTTATAGGCGCGATTATAGGGATTATAAGTCTTATAGTAAGCTTATTGAAAATCGTTAGTAAAGGGTTATCTTACAAAGAACTCTTTGTATTTCATAGGATTCATTATAGTATTCCTATTTTTCTTGCAACATTGCAAGCTGTTGGTCTCATACCTTTTTGCCACTAGTAGAGGAGAACTGATATGAATAAAAAAACATTAGCTATATGTGATAGTGAAGAAAAATATCTCTATAAGCTTCAGGAATTGTTGGAAGAGAGAGATTCATTTCCATTTGAAGTAGCAATCTATACCGATACAGAAGCTTTGGAAAAGGCTTTTAGGCAAGGTAGAATAGATATTCTTCTTATAAGTGATGTATTAGAGAGCAGTATAGATATTGCTGGGGGCGATAAGAATTTTGAAAAGCTGATAATACTTTTAGATACAGGGACCGGTATTCGTTCCCCCAGGCCCAGTATCTTTAAGTATCAATCTGGAGAAATGCTGAGAAAAGATATTCTCAGAGTTTATTCAGAGCATATATCAGACCAAGAGGATAATGCTACTATTGGAGGCTCGACATTTATTGGCAGGTCCAGGGATACCATGCTAATAGGAATATTCTCTCCAATAGGACGTTGTCTTCAGACGTCATTTTCTGTGTTACTAGGGCGGCAACTTAGTAAGGATGGCCCCACATTGTATCTTAATTTTGAACCTTTTGCTGGTCTTGATAAAACTCTTGGTTGTGAAAATGATAAAGATTTAACGGACCTTGTATATTATCTTCGAGGTGGTTCAGACAGACTTATTTACAAACTGGAAAGTATGATATGTCGATTAGGAAGTCTAGATTATATTGCTCCAGCATCTTCATTTGTTGATCTATGTATGGTTGAGGAGTCAGACTGGCTTACTCTTATCAATACTCTTAAGAAAGAAAGTAACTACAAATACGTGATACTCGATTTGTCAGAAATGGTCACTGGCTTACTAAGTGTACTAAGACAGTGCCAGTTAATCTATACCATCACGAGACCTGATAGTAGAGCCAAGGCCAAAATCGATCAGTATGAAGGGCTTCTTCGCGATATGGAATATGATGACATCATCGATAAAACTAGAAAAAAGGAATTTCCAGTATTCAAGAATCTACCAGATGATATACAAAATCTCGAATATAGCGAGTTGGCAGTTTATATACAAAATATAGTAAAGGATGATTTTAGTCATGGAGTATGAGGAAGCAAAAAAACAGCTTAGGGCGCAGGTAATAGATGGTATAGATCTTTCTCG
Organism: Lachnospiraceae bacterium; assembly: GCA_045600085.1. Classification (GTDB taxonomy): domain Bacteria; phylum Bacillota; class Clostridia; order Lachnospirales; family Lachnospiraceae; genus NK4A136. The sequence goes on along the minus strand of JAZRXF010000151.1, from coordinate 7,245 downwards.
TGACATGGAAGACTCAGAGATTCAGGAATTAATTGATCGCTTCATACTTGATGGTGCCAAAAGATACAGATTAACTCTTGATGAAAAAACAAGGATGTCCAGGGAAATATTCTATTCGATTAGGCGTCTGGATATTCTTGAAGAGCTCACAGAGGACCCATCTGTCACAGAGATAATGATTAATGGTCCTGACAATATATTCATTGAAAGGGCTGGAAGAATCATTCGGTGGGAAAAGAGCTTTGATAACAAGGAAAAACTTGATGATATTATTCAGCAGATAGTTGCGTCATGTAACAGAACTGTAAATGAAAGCTCACCAATCGTCGATGCCAGGCTTAAGGGCGGCGAAAGAGTTAATGTTGTTCTGGCTCCAATAGCGTTAAATGGTCCGATAGTTACGATACGAAGGTTCCCAGAAAAGCCTATTAGTATGGATGATCTGAAACGCTTTGGTGCCATATCAGATGAAGTAATTGCTTTTTTACAAAGTCTTGTAGAAGCCAAGTACAACATTATCATTTCCGGTGGCACTGGTTCAGGCAAGACAACATTTTTAAACGCACTCAGTAATTTTATACCAAAGGATGAGAGACTAATCACCATTGAAGACTCAGCAGAACTGCAAATACTTGGCGTTGAAAACCTTGTTAGGCTAGAAACTCGTAATGCCAATGTGGAGGGGTGCAAGGAGATAACGATTAGAGATCTTATAAAATCATCTCTACGTATGAGACCTGACCGTATCATCGTCGGTGAAGTAAGAGGCGGAGAAGCGCTTGATATGATCAGTGCGATGAATACAGGGCATGATGGTTCACTTAGTACCGGGCATGCCAACTCAGCTAGAGATATGCTTTCAAGGCTTGAAACAATGATACTTATGGCCATGGACTTACCGCTTAGTGCTATAAGAGGTCAGCTTTCAAGTGGTATTGATATTATTGTTCATCTTGGAAGACTTCGTGATAAGTCCAGAAAAGTACTCCAGGTAGCTGAGGTACTTGGAATAGAAGGTGATGAGATAAGCCTGAACATGTTATATGAATTTCAGGAAGAGGGAGAAGATGATGGAAGGATTAAAGGAAAGCTTGTCAAAAAAGGAGAGCTTAAAAGCGATAGTAAGCTTCGGGCAGCAGGCAAGTAATATGGACTACTCCATCTATCGTTTATCATTTAGAGAACTGCTTTTATATGGTCTTGAAGGCATTGGTGTAGTGGGGCTTATTGCGTATGTCTTTTACAGATCAGTAATAGCATTTGTGATACTTAGCCCACTAGCTGTCATATTTATCAAGCAAAAAAAAGGTGAACTGCGCGATAAGCGATACCTAACCCTTGGATTTCAGTTTAGAGAACTCATGAATTCCATGATAGCAAGCCTGCAGGCTGGTTATTCTATTGAGAATTCTTTTGTTCATTCCCACAGTGATATGGCTCTTTTATTTGGCAAGAACTCGTATATATCGCTTGAAACAGCAATCATCATCAAAGGAATGAGAAACAATGGCAATGTTGAAGATTTACTTATGGATTTCGGAAAAAGAAGTCACGAGGATGATATTAAGGACTTTGCTGAAATGTTTAAAATAGCAAAGCGTAGTGGCGGTGACTTACCTAGAATGATTAAACAAACAGCAGACATCATTAGCGAAAAGATGGATGTAAGAAGACGTATCGCCACAATAATATCAGCCAAGAAGATGGAGCAGAATGTAATGAATTTGGTACCTTTTGGAATCATTTTATATATCGATTTTTCATCGCCAGGATTTTTTGATTCACTATATCACAATCTGACAGGAGTAGTTATTATGACGATGCTTCTTGGAGTATATCTTGTGGCATATATGATGGCTCGGAAAATCACAGATATAAAGGTATAGCTTATGAATGAATATATTGTTTATACAATCATTGGTTTACTGATTTTAATAGTGCTACTTATGATTATTTCCATTAAAGAAGAGATACCTGGAGATATTGATTATGCTTTTTATACGCTTCCATTTTACAAGATAGGACACTTATTTTATAGAAAGATATTTGAAGAGCGGGATGGTCAGGGAGCATATTATCAGAAGCTATATGATGAAATGCATACGCTTAATCCAGCAGGAAAAACAAGTGACGAGCTTGCAAGCTTTTTTGTTAAAAAAATAGGTTTATTTATGCTGATTCTCTTTATGGGAATGATTTTTGTACTGGCACTTAAGTTTTCGGGTGACAATGAATCGATGTTAGTTGATGGTCGAGTCATAAGACCAGAACCAGGGAAAAGGGATACTGTGATTGTGGCAAGCGTTGAGATAGATGGCGAGGATCCCATAGAGAATTATGAACTGGAGATTGCCAGTAGGCAATATACCAAAGAACAGCTAGAAAGCATGCTTCCATCCTTTTATGAATCACTAGAGAAAGAATTTCTTGGTAAGAATATCAGTGTTGATTTTATTAATACAGACGTGTCATTAGCTCCATCAATCTCAGGATATCCATTTGAAATAGGATACAGCTGGGAAGATAAAGATGTTATTAACAGAAGAGGAGAGCTACAGGATGGAATATCTGATGAAGGCACGATAGTGACTTTTGATACAGAGATTAGTTATTTGGATTATTCATGGCTTTATACATTTTCTGTGCACGTATTTCCAAGAGAACTTAGTCACATAGAATATATTCGAAATAAGATAGAGGAAGCACTAAGTATTAATGATAAAGATACGGCGTCCATGGAATATATGGAACTTCCAGGTGACATTGACGGAATAAAGATTGTATGGACGGAGGAGAAAGAAGACCATTTATTAATTTTTATTCTTCTTATAATTGCTGGTGCTATAGGAGTATTTGTAGGACAGGATAATGACCTTGGTAAAAAAGTCGAGGAACGTGACGCGCAGATGCTTGAGGATTATACAGAAATAGTAAGTAAGCTTACGCTTCTCATTGGAGCGGGGATGACAGTAAGAGGTGCTTTTCGAAAGGTCGCACTAGATTATAAAAACAAAAGAGATGCTGGCGGGCATGTGAGATATGCATATGAAGAAATGCTTTTCACTATTTATGAGATGGATAGTGGTGTGGAGGAAACTGTGTGCTACAGTCATTTTTCTAATAGGGCAAGAGTTCAAAAGTATGTGAAGCTGGTATCTCTTCTTGATCAGAATTTAAAGCTTGGTGTTGGCACAATGTTAACAACTCTTCGCGAAGAAACCAGGGATGCTTTTGAAGATAGAAAAAATATAATCGAGAAAAAAAGTGAAGAAGCAGGAACCAAGCTTTTAGTTCCAATGATTCTAATGCTGGTTGTTGTAGTTGTAGTAATAATGGTTCCAGCATTTATGAGTATGTGAAAGGAGGTGAGAAAAATGACGAGCTTAGCCAATATGTTTGAAAGCTTTTTTACTGAAGAGGATGGCATGGGAACAGTGGAAATTATCCTTATCATAGTTGTTCTTGTCGGACTGGTTATTGTATTTAAGTCACAAATAACAGATATAGTTAATAGTTTATTTGATGGCATAACAACAAAGACAGCACAGATTACTAATTAGGATTTATGGGTATTATTTTTGATTTAGAAAAAAGCAATAGTTTAAGAAGTGAAGTATCAGGCGCTATCAGTTTATATTTATGTCTTCTATTTGGAGTACTAGTTTCTTTGATACTAGTTATGTATGAAGCAGCCAACTATAGCGCCATGAAACTTCATGTAGAGTGCGCCGCAGATTCAGCCATGGATTCCTGTCTCGCGGAATACAATGCGGATCTGCTTAGTAAATATGGCTTACTGTTTGTTGATTCCAGCTATGGTGAATCGGATGGAAACATAGAAAATGTATGCAATCATATTGAACACTATATGGCTGGTAATCTTGATACCAATCAAAATGTAGTTCTTGCTAGTAGCAAAGACCTTTTTGGCGCAGATATATATAGAGTTGATATTTTGAAAACCAGTAGAGCCACAGATGAAGATGGTGCAGTATTTAGATATATGGCAGTATCCTATATGCTCGAATATTACGGCGTGGCATATGCCAATGAACTCATAGATGCATATGAAACTTCTACTAATACAGGTCTTTTCGATGATATATCCGATGATAACAACATAGAAAGTATGGCTGATGGAGCCTTTTCAGAACTGGGTAATTTTTCGCTTAGTGACGAGAAGAAGGAAGAATACGGTATTGAAGGTGAACTGGAATTTGATCATCCCGAGCAGGCAGTCCAGAGCTCTAGAAGTAAAGGAATCTTAGCTACTGTGTGTAAAAAGGATATATCCAATAAAGTGGCGGACCTTTCAACCTATGCATCAAAGAGAAGCAATACTCTTGGTGATGGTATGTATAGCAGGTGGGATAGTAGAAATGAACTTATCAGTAAGGTGCTTTTTAATAATTATGTGGTTCTTATGACAGGTAATTACTGCGAACCACATGAAAATTCTCCTCTTGATTATGAGCTTGAATATGTGATTGCTGGTAGGACAAGTGACATCGATAATCTTAAATATGTGACTAATAGGCTTCTTCTTATACGAGGAGTTGCTAATGCCAGTTTTTTCTTTGCTGATTCCACGCTCCGTGATGAAACCGAGGCTGCAGCCAGCGCTCTTGCATTACTTTGCGGAATACCTGAACTTGAAAAATTGTTTTATGGTGCTATATCAGTTGCATGGATATATGCGGAAAGTACGGTAGATGTCAGAAGACTTATGGATGGTAAAAAGGTATCTCTCCTAACCAACAGTCAGGAGTGGGACACCAGCCTAGAAAAGGTGATGGGTGGATCTTTTGAGGATGAGGATAAAGACTACACATTTCCAACAGCCCTTTCGTATAAGGATTATCTCGGTATGCTGCTATTATTTACAGACAATAAATCCAAGACGTTTAGAATGATGGATGTTGTAGAAATGAATATGAGATATTCGTGTGGACAGGAAAACTTTAGAATGGACAATTGCATGGCTGCATTTGAAATACAGGCATTAGTAGAGTGTAAGAATGGATACTGCGTTTTAGTAAAGAAGGATTTTGGATATAGGTAACAACAAAAAAATAGATAAAACATAGACAGATTATTTATGAGGCGTGTTCTTCTGTCATTTTAATAAAAAAAGACATTTCCCATATCAACGGCATTTCGCCAATTCTTTTCAGAAGACACGCCTTATAAGTAATCTGTTTATACATAAATCTATTATTCAGTTAGGAGATAGGCTTGATACGAGTAAAAAGAAAAAATACATTTAATAACCTGATAAAAGGAAGTCTTACACTTGAAGCCGCCATTTCATTTCCCATATTCATTTTTGCAGTCATAAATCTACTTTCTGCATTAGAAGTAATAAGAGCTAATAGTGATATAGAAACATGCTTGCACAAAATAGGTAAAGAAGTTGCGTTATATGCTGTTGCTGAAGATATGGTAAATGACTATATTGGGTTAAAAGGTGTAACTTCCGAAGTTTGTGCGACTATGCTAGCAGATGGCTATAGTGCATCAAGAATGAGTGAAGATTATTCCAGTGTTTATGGCCACAGCATGGATGTAATCCCAACAGGAATAACACCGGTCAATTTTGCGCTGAGTAAGGCAGTTGTTGACGAAAGTATAGTAGATATAAGCGTTTTATATCAAGTTGAGCCTATATATAACGTATTCAATATTAAAGGGTATCTGCTGTCCAATCGTTGCTACATGCATATGTGGACAGGATACGATGGCAAGGGTATTAGTGGGGCCGGAACATCGGATCAGAAGGTTTTCGTCACAGAAAATGGAACTGTGTATCATTTGACTACTAGTTGCTCATATCTGGATTTGAGTATCAGCGGAGTTCAGTCCAGTGCACTTAGCGACAAGAGAAATCAAAGTGGAGAAATCTATTCAGCCTGTGAAATATGTAAGCCTTCTACAACAGATTCTACGACGACTTTACTATTTATAACGGATTATGGTGATAAGTATCATAATTCATTGTCATGTAGTGGATTAAAAAGAACTATTAACGAGATGAGTAAACAAGAGGCAATAGAAAAGGGCTTAGGTGCATGTTCGAAATGCGGAGGCAATGAAGAATGAATATGATGTCATTGGTATTTATACCTGCTTGTTTATACCTATCGCTTCAGGATATTAGAAAGAAAAAAGTAGATTTATGGATACTTCTTATCCTTATTATAGTTGCAGCGATTGGAATGTTGTTTGCCGAAAGGGCGAATTGTGAACAGGTATTGCTAGGTGGAACAGTTGGTATATTTTTGCTGGCTATAAGTAAGCTTACCAATCAAATAGGGTTAGGAGATGGGTTGTTAGTTATATCGACTGGAATAATACTTGGACCATATTTGTGTTTGTATATGATATTACTAGCTTTTGTAGTGGCGCTGTGCTTTTTTGGTTTTCTTAGGCTTTTTAGAAAAATGGAATGTAAAACCATTCCGTTCATACCATTTATCTCAGTGTCTTTTTTTATTGTTCTATTTTTTTATAAATGAGGATGGAGATGACCATGAAAATCCGTGGATATACAACACTTGAAGCGACAATAATTATCCCTATGACACTGATTATCACAATGCTATTAGTTTGGTTAGGGATTTTTTTCTTTAATAAAAATATAATGGCGCACGCTGCCAGTAGAGCTGCCATTATGGGTGGACAGCATCCAGAGATGAGTAATGATGACTTAGCAATTTATGTCTCGCAGACAGCAGAAGAAATCATGAAAGATAAGCTTCTGTGTATGAGTGATTCCAATATAGAGGTCACAGTAAACTATATGGACATTGTTGTACATATTACTGGTGATATGAACCTACCAGATAGCACTCGTATGGGGGGATTATATTCTGAAAGAATATGGGAGATTGATTTGACTGAAAAAGCAGCGCGGCTTGATCCATCCATTTTTGTAAGAACAATTGGAAGGGTTCGAAATGGACTTTCTGAGAATAGAGTCGACATTAGCGAATAAATTAAGCAAAGTATTTATTTTTAGAAGAGATTACAAACAAGGAGAAAGTATATGACAAATCCAGAAGTAAGCTATCGAAGAGATCTTGAACACAATTATATTATTATTAAGAGCAATAATCTTGGAGATTTCCAAACTAAAATGCTTCTTAACAATGACATACGAGGATTATTAAAGCTGCAGGTGAAAAATAGTAATAATGAATATCAGTATTGTTATGTGATAAGCTCTATGGAGCCAATAAGTCGCTT
>JAZRXF010000150.1:0-3875 GCA_045600085.1 Lachnospiraceae bacterium | reverse complement strand
TTGAGTTTTACAATAATAATCTTAAATAGGAGGTGTGTCACATGGAAAAAACTAGTATGAAAGATTGTGGCAACACATTCTTAAATGGATTGATAAAAGAAAATCCAACCTTTGTTCTTATGCTTGGTATGTGCCCTACATTGGCCGTAACCTCATCAGCAATCAATGGTTTTGGTATGGGTATGACAACTACGGTTGTTCTTACAATGAGTAATATCATCATTTCGCTTCTTCGAAAGGTGATACCAGATAAAGTTAGAATACCAGCATTTATTGTAATTATTGCTTCTTTTGTAACTATAGTTGGACAGTTTTTGGAAGCGTATATACCGGCCCTGAATTCGGCTCTTGGTATGTTTATTCCACTTATAGTAGTTAACTGTATAATTCTTGGTCGTGCAGAAGCTTTTGCATCAAAGAATAACTGGATTCTTTCTGCATTTGATGGTATAGGTATGGGACTAGGATTTACAGTCGCTCTTACAATTATTGGTTTAGTAAGAGAGATGATTGGAGCACATAAGGCATTTGGAATTGCATTTGCCGATATGGCAGCTGCAATTGGTTTGCCAGAAGGTGTAGTGAACTGGTTATCTGCACAATATCCGATAGCAATATTTGTAATGGCGCCTGGAGCGTTCTTTGTTCTGGCATTTATTGTAGCCATAATAAACAATAGCAAGAATAATAAGGCGAAGAGTGCAGCACTTGCTAAAGTTGATTGTGATATGGCTGATCATGATTGTGCTAATTGTTCGCATAAATGTGAGCATGCTTTCTACGACGCTAATGGTATAGATGGTTCGGTTTACGACAAAACTAATAAAGAAAAGAATAATATAGATAAGGAGGAGAACTAGTATGATTAGTGAATCAATTAAGGAATTACTTATTATAGCTGTTTCCTCAGCGCTTGTTAGCAATGTTGTTCTTAGCCAGTTTTATGGTCTTTGTCCATTCCTTGGTGTATCTAAGCAACTTAAAACTGCTGGTGGAATGGGTGCCGCTGTTATATTTGTTATAACATTGGCGTCTCTTGTATCAAGTGTTATTTATAAAGGAATATTGCAGAAGCTTGGTATTGAATATCTTAAAACCATTGTATTTATTCTTGTTATAGCCGCGCTTGTTCAGTTTGTTGAGATGTTTCTTAAAAAGAAAATACCTTCGCTATATAGTTCGCTTGGTGTTTTCTTGCCACTTATAACAACAAACTGCGCAGTTCTTGGTACAGCACTTACAAATGTACAGGAAGATTATAGCGTGTTATTTAGCGTTGTTAACGGATTTGCTACCGCTGGAGGATTTGCAATATCTATATGTATTCTTGCTGGAATACGTGAAAAGATGAAGTATAATATTGTTCCAAAGCCATTTAGAGGTATGCCGATTGTTCTTATTACAGCAGGACTTATGGCCATTGCTTTCTGTGGCTTTTCGGGACTATTATAAGGAGGCGTGATTATGGATATTTCAATGATAGGAGTTTCAGTATTAGTAATAGCGCTTCTTGGTTTAATTCTTGGTTTATTTCTAGGCATTTCTGCTAAGAAACTTGCTGTAGAGGTTGATCCAAGAGAGGAGCAGATTTTAGAGGCATTACCTGGTGCGAACTGTGGTGGCTGTGGTTATGCGGGTTGTGGTGCCTGCGCCAGTGCCATTCTTAAGGGTGAGGCAAGTGTTAATCAGTGCCCTGTTGGTGGTGAGGAAGTTTCAGGTAAAATTGCAGCGATAATGGGTGTTGAAGCAAGCGACTCAGTAAAAATGCGAGCATTTGTAAAATGTAGCGGAAATTGTGATAAGGCAAACACTGATTATAAGTATACTGGCGTGGAAGACTGTATGATGGCTGGTTTTGTTCCAGGTGGTGGACCAAAGTCATGTTCATATGGATGTCTTGGTTTTGGTAGCTGTGTTAAGGCTTGTCCTTTTGATGCCATTCATGTTGTTGATGGTATAGCTGTAGTTGATAAGGAGGCCTGCAAGGCATGTGGAAAGTGTGTTGAAGCTTGTCCTAAGCACCTTATAGAGCTTGTGCCATATGATAGTAAGTATGCTGTTGGATGCAGTTCCAAGGATAAGGGACCAGATGCCATGAAGGTATGCAGTGTTAGCTGCATAGGATGTGGACTTTGCAAAAAGAATTGTCCTAATGAAGCGATCGAAATCGAGAATTTCCTTGCTAAGATTGATTATGATAAGTGCATTAACTGCGGAACCTGTAAGGAAAAGTGTCCAAAGAAGGCTATAAACAATATATAAATCTTTAAATTTACAGCATCTATAATAGATTATAGGTAATAAAACATCAGTTTATTTAGCGTATGTTAATAAACTGATGTTTTTAATTTGCTTTAGAAAAGATGATGTCTTGTTTTTTTGTAATAAAAATTGCCTGGTATTCAGGCTTAGAATCAATGTATTCAAGTCCTTTTTCAAGACCCATTAGAAAGCAGGCAGTTGAATATGCATCACAATAGGTTGACGAAGGACCTATGATAGAAACACTAACAAGTTCGTTATTTACTGGAAGACCTGAGGAGGAATCGAGAAGATGGTGCATAACATTACCATCATCAATATAATATCTTTCATATAGACCGCTTGTAACCACACTCTTGTTAGAAATGTTAAGCGTATATGCATAATCTTCGTTTTGGATTTGACAAAGTGAGGTAGAATCCAAAGAATCAATGAGCTTCGAAGTTTCAGCAGTGTATTCATAATCGTCATATGTATTACTCGGAAGTGATTTGAAAGGATTCTGTATGGCTATTTTATAATTATCACCGTGATTGTCACCAATTGCTAGTACATTTCCTCCAAGATTAATAAGTGCATTATTGATACCTGAGTCTAATAAATAGTCGCGTATTTCATCGGATATAAAGCCCTTAGCTATAAAGCCAAAGGTGATTTTGGAATCGTTATTATCAATATATAAACGATTATTGTCTAGTTTAATAGAAGAGTAGTCTACGTTAGCTAGTGCATTTTCTATATCCCTTATATCTGGAGAAGATGTGTTTTCAGGACTAAAATCGTAGAGCTCATATACTGACATTATTGTAGGGTCAACTATACCGTCTGTTTCGGAAGAGATTTCCATAGAAGTATATATTAATTTTTTGGTTTCTTCGGTGACATAAAACTCCCTATCTTTATTGATTTTAAAACATAAACTGTCTTCTAAATAAGGCGATAATATGGTATCATAAGAGCATACTAGGTTTAGTAGCCCCTTTTGGGAGTTTGGAGTTATGTTATCATCAATTTTGATGGTGATATATGTATCAAAATAAAAGCCATTAATTGTTGTGGTTGCTGGTTTATTGGTGTATGAAATAATGTACCACAGACCTATTAATACAAGGATAATACATATTAGACGATATAGAATTGTTTTATGCATTTTTAATTCATTAATCATGAGACGATTATAGCATAAAATGAGAATTAGATATTAACATGAAATTAGACGACGATTTTGATTATGAATACAAAGGAAAACATGGCAACAGTTATCGCCAGAGTCCCATGTATACATACACAATGGTAACTGTTATTGTAGTTATGCTTTCTATACTGGGTATAGTTTTATTGATTAATAATAATGACAATAATAGTAGGCCAGTTTCTTCTTCTGTAAGTGTAAGCAATACTACAGATATTTATAATAATGGAACTAGTGGAAAAAGTGTGGATGAGCTTATAAGTGGTAGTACACTTGTTGCCAGTGATCTTGATATATGGGATGAGGATTATTCGAATCCTAATGCTAAGAAGGAGAAGATTCAGGAGTCTTTATCATTGGGTGAAGACAACGAACCAGTTAATACAGAAGTAAAAGATCCATCAGAAGGTGGGACTAAGAC
>JAZRXF010000149.1:0-5052 GCA_045600085.1 Lachnospiraceae bacterium | reverse complement strand
TATTCTCACGGAATACCAGTGAGTCAGTACGCATTTCACCGGCAAGATCAATGTTAGTCTTAAGACCAAAGTTGAAATTATCAAGGTACTTTATAAGAGTCTTTGAACCTATTTTCTGTCCTATCTGAATAAGACTTACGTTACAAGACTGCTCAAATGCACCCTTAACTGTAAGCTGTCCCTCACCATAACGGTTATGGCAACGAATAGTAACGCCATCTCCAAACTTAAGGAAGCCATTGCAATAATAAGTATCACCATCGTGAATGGCGCCCGCATCAAGTGCTGCTGATACTGTAAATGTTTTATTAACCGAACCTGGCTCGTAAGACTGCGATATACAGAAATTCTTCCAGAGCTTATTAAGTGTGCCATAATAAGTCTCCTCTTCCTGCATAAGAGCAACCATTTCATCGGAATAATAGTCTGAAATATCATAAGGATCATTCAAGTCATAGAATGGATAGCTTGCCATAGCAAGAACTTCACCAGAGTCAATATCCATTACGATTACTGCTGTGTTATCCGAACCATCCTCGCCCTCACGGAATTCACCGCGATGCTCATCGTTGAACTTTTTAATATTATCCTCACATACCTTCTGAATATAAGAATCAAGTGTTGTGTGAAGCGTAAGTCCATTGGTCGCAGGAATAACTGTATACTCCATACCATTGTCTTCTGTACGGTATCCATAAGTACGACCATTAGTACCAGCAAGAGTATCCTCATAGTACTCTTCAAGTCCATACTGTCCACGATCATCCTTGGTTGTAAATCCAATAACATCGGCTGCAAGCTTTCCATTAGGATATTCTCTCTTGTAGCCCTCCTCAAACCATACGGCTGTTGGACAAATATTATTATCAGCTATAGCTACCATATCCTGATAAGTCTTGATCTCATCGTATGTAAGTTGCTTTAATACCTTATGATATGCCGACTCAGGGTTATCACGGATAAAGCCTCTAAGCTCAGCACTATCAAGACCAAAGCATCTGTTAAGCGCCACCAATGTAGGTTCGATCTGTTCACTATTGATTGTCATCTCCTTAGAATCAAGGATAAGATCATACACCTGAACACTATGAGCGAGTACAATACCATTGCGGTCCTCAATACTACCTCGTCTATAGGCCAGTGTAGTACTATTATAGGTCTGCTGGCTAAGAACAATCTTTTTATAACGTTCTCCGTCTTCAGTTGAAATTTTGACAACCTTGTATGCTAAAATAGCAAAAACCAGGAACACTATATACCATAGTGCGCCTAGTTTTCTGTCACAATTCTTTCGTGGGCTTCCTGCATCAAGCCTTCTATTTATTAACTTATTAATACCTTTAAATAATCTAATCATCTATATCATTACTTCGGCAGTTCTGAATACTGCTTTACATAATCCTCAATATCGCCCGAGTAAGCCACTATCTGTCCTGATTCTGCCATCTTCATGCCAAGATCAAGAATAGCTATTTGCTCAATTGCTTTCACGTCAACATTGCTCATAATGCTATCATAATATAGGTCGTTTGAACGTGTTATCTTTTCCAATTCTCCAGTCAAGTTGCCCTTCTGGTTACGAAGCGATATTACTTCGGAACGAAGATGAATATTCATCATCGAAACACCCATGAATAACAACACAACAACAGACAATATCATAACATACAATGGTGTAAGGTGTACAGTCTTTTGCTTATTACGTTGTATTGGCGCTTCCTTATAAAACACCCTTTGTTCTCTTGTTTCTACAGCTCTTGCAGCTGATCCATAAACATACTCTCTTGCCATCTCACATTTTCCCTTTTTATATCTTTTCAAACACTCGAAGCTTAGCTGACTTCGAACGGCTGTTTTCTTCCATTTCCTCGTCACTTGGAAGGATAGGCTTTCGGCTTATCACTGTTCCAAGTGGTGCCTTCCCGCATACACAAGGAAGTCCCGGCGGACAGGTACATGGATTTTCAGCTTTCTTAAACGCATTCTTTACTATTCGATCTTCCAGTGAATGGAATGTTATGATGCATAACCTTCCTCCTGGATTAAGAAAATCTATCATCTCGTCTAGCGAGTCTGATAATACCTGTAATTCGTGGTTGCACTCTATTCTGATTGCCTGATAAGTTCTCTTTGATGGATGTCCTCCAGTTGCTCTTATCTTGGCTGGTATCGAGTTCTTAATGATTTCATTGAGCTCGAAGGTTGTTTCAATTCTTTTTTCATTTCTTGCCCGGCATATATGCTTGGCGATATTTTTTGCGAATCTATCTTCGCCGTAGTCTCTGATGATTCTAAATAGCTCCATCTCGCTATAATCATTGACTATGTCCTCAGCTGTAAGCGACTGTCTTGTATCCATACGCATGTCAAGTCTTGTGTCCACATTGTATGTAAAGCCTCGCTCCGGTGTGTCAAGCTGATAAGACGAAACTCCAAGATCAAGAAGTATTCCATCAAGTCCATCGACGTCTCTGCTTTTTAGTTCTTTTACAGCATTAAGATAATTGCTTCTTATAATAGTTACGTTTCCGTAGTCCTTCAGTCTCTCGCTTGCCACTTTAATGGCATCGCCATCCTGATCTATACCATAGTGATGACCGTTCTCACCAAGCCTCTTCACTATCTCTGACGAATGGCCTGCACCTCCAAGGGTTCCATCCATATACTTGCCATCAGGCTTTATGTTTAAGTTGTCTATACACTCCATAAGGAGCACTGATTTATGAGAAAAATCCATCGTACTAATTCTTTTACTTATAATCTAAAGCCAAGCTCAATAAGCTTTTCTGCCATCTCATCCATATCGCCAAAATCACTGGCACTCTCGTATCTTTCCTTAGACCAGAGTTCCACTCGGCTACCAACACCCGCAAGAACCACATCCTTGTCTATACCAGCGTATTCACGAAGTGCTGGTGGAATAAGCATACGTCCCTGCTTATCAGGTTCTGCGTCGTAAGCTCCTGCAATCATAAATCTTGATAACATACGAGCTTCCTTAAGCGTGAATGGCATTGCCTGTATCTCGGCTTCTACCTTGGCCCACTCAGTGGCATCGAACATCCAAAGGCATCCATCAAGACCTTTTGTAACAACAAAAGAATCCCCCAACTCCTCTCGAAGCTTTGCGGGAACGATAATTCTTCCTTTGCTATCAATTGTGTGGTTATATTCACCTTTTAACATGTAATTCCACCACTTTTTACCACTTTGTGCCACAAATCATCCACTTGTCTCCATTTTACGTGAATTTTTCTTATAAATCAAGGCTTTTTGGCGGAAAATACGCGAAAAAACGCAAAAAAAATACGCCCCAAAAGGCGTATTTATAAGCTTTTACTATATATTGTGTGGCGGCCATCCCTCGCCACTAAATAGCGTTTTTATTATGCAGTTTTTTGTTCTTTTTTGGGATCTTCTTTCTGTCCATTTTTATTGGATTTTATTACTCTTACAGCTATATCTGTCACTGCTGCGAATAGGAAAAGTCCAAGACCTAACATCTGCGATACAGCTATATTGGTGCCTGCAAAAGTCAGTCGGTCAGTACGAATACCTTCGATGATAAATCTACCAATACCGTAGCCTCCTGCATACCAAAGACACACTTCTCCATCAAAAGCCTTCTTTTTTTGGAAAATAAGAATAAGTGCAAGAACCATGATATTCCAACAGCTTTCATAAAGAAATGTTGGATGAACCTGAATATAATTGCATCCTGGTTCCATATGGCTTCTAATATTATCATCAATATCAACTGCTCTTACAGCACTGACCGGAAGTCTCATTGCCACAAGATTATTGGTATATGTACCGAAAACCTCACGATTAGTAAAGTTTCCATATCGGCCAACTATCTGTCCCACCAGAACACCCTGAAAAGCTATATCACCTAACCGGAACATATTTTTCTTTTTAACCTTGCACCATATAACCATGGCTATAAAACCAGCTATAACACCACCGTATATAGCTAGCCCACCCTGCCTGATGTTAAGAATGGATTTTAGGTCATTTTTATAATGATCCCAAGAGAATATTACATAGTAAAGTCTGGCACCTAGCACACCAAAGAAAATGAGCCACATACCCATACTATATATATCGTCTTCACTAACATTCATTCGCTTACATGACCACGACATAAGCAGAAACGCAAGTAGGATACCACAGCCTATTATCACACCATACAAAGCTATTCTAATACCAAAAACATAGAAAAACTGTGGCACATCATGAAAATACAGGCCCAGATTAGGAAACCATATATCTCCGTCGCCCATGTTGCCAGATGTAAGTCCGTCTACTAATTCATTCATATATAAACCTCAAAAGCGAACTATACATTAAATAAAAATTCGATGATATCGCCATCATTTACAACATAGTCCTTACCCTCTGTTCGCTGCTTACCCTTAGCCTTAACAGCCTGATAATCAAAGCCAGCCTCTTCAAGATCGCTGTAAGCAATAACCTGAGCACGGATAAATCCTCTCTCAAAGTCAGAGTGAATCTTACCTGCTGCCTGAGGAGCCTTGGCTCCATCCTTAATAGTCCATGCACGGCATTCCTTCTTACCATCTGTAAGGAACGAGATAAGACCAAGAAGCTTGTAGCTAGCCTTGATAAGCTTATCAAGACCTGATTCCATGATACCGAGGTCTTCCATGAATGCCTTTCTCTCTTCGTCATCAAGCTCTGAAAGTTCTTCCTCAGTTTTAGCACAGATAGGAATAACCTCTGAGCCTTCTATTGCAGCCTTAGCTTTTACAATCTGATAGTAGTTATTAGACTCTGGATCAGCCACACCATCATCATCCATATTGCATGCGTATATAATTGACTTACCTGATAAAAGACCCATCTCCTTCATAGCAAGTACCTGCATCTCATTCTTCTCATCAATCTGGAATGAACGAGCATTCTTACCAGCCTCAAGGTGCTCACGAAGTCCTACTAAGAACTCAGCTTCTTCCTTGGCAGCCTTGTTACCACCCTTAGCAAGCTTCTCCTGCTTAGCAATACGGTTCTCTACGATATCCATATCTGCAA
>JAZRXF010000148.1:0-2786 GCA_045600085.1 Lachnospiraceae bacterium | reverse complement strand
GCGCAGTTATCTTCTGCTTCTTCTGTAGATGCTCCAAGGTGAGGAAGAAGAATCACTCCATCCTGGCCTACTGTTGTAGGGTTAGGGAAGTCTGTTACGTACTTTCTTACCTTACCAGCCTTGATTCCATCAAGAACAGCCTTCTCATCGCAAAGAAGATCTCTTGCAAAGTTAAGGATGATAACACCATCCTTCATGTTCTGGATAGCATCCTTGCTGATTGTTCCCTTTGTTGCATCCATGAGTGGTACATGAATTGTGATAAAATCACAGTTCTTATAAATCTCATTAACATCTACTACGTGCTCAACGCTTGTAGAAAGATTCCATGCGTTCTGAACTGATACATATGGATCATAACCAAGTACATCCATACCAAGCGAAACAGCTGCATTAGCAACCTTAACACCGATAGCACCGAGACCGATAACGCCAAGCTTCTTGCCCTCTATCTCTGTACCAGCAAAAGCCTTCTTAGCCTTCTCTGCGCTCTTAGCGATTGCTTCATCAGAAGCATTAGCCTTACACCACTCAATACCACCTACGATATCACGGCTTGCAAGAAGCATACCAGCAAGTACAAGCTCCTTAACAGCATTGGCATTGGCACCTGGAGTATTGAATACTACGATACCCTGCTCCGCACACTTATCAAGTGGAATATTGTTAACACCAGCACCAGCTCTTGCTACTACCTTAAGGCATGCTGGAAGCTCCATATCATGCATAGCTGCACTTCTTACTAATACACCATCAGCTTCATTAATATCTTCTGTCTTGGCGTAATCAATAGTAAACTTATCAAGACCAACCTTTGCGATTGGATTTAAGCAATTATATTTAAACATTTCTTTCTCCTTATAAAGAACGAATTAAGCGTTCTCCTCTTCATATTTCTTAAGGAATTCAACAAGAGCCTTAACACCTTCGATTGGCATAGCATTGTAGATAGATGCTCTAAGTCCACCAACTGACTTATGTCCCTTAAGGTTATCGAATCCAGCTGCCTTAGTAGCTGCAACAACTTCTGCATCAAGCTCCTTAGTTGCTGTAACAAATGGTACGTTCATAAGTGAACGAACTTCCTTCTCAACTGTACCATTAAACATCTTAGAGTTGTCAAGGAAATCATAAAGAACCTTAGCCTTCTCGATGTTGATCTCGTTCATCTTCTCAAGACCACCAATGCTCTTTAAGTACTTGAACACCTTACCACATACATAGATAGCCCAGCAGTTAGGTGTATTGTACATAGAACCATTGGCTGCATGTGTATCATATCTCATGTATACAGGTGTATTAGCATCCTTTAAATCTTCTCTGATAAGATCTTCTCTAATAATTACAATAGAGATACCTGCAGGTCCAATGTTCTTCTGAACGCCACCATAAATCATACCATAATCAGATACGTTACATGGCTTTGATAAGAACATAGATGACTGGTCAGATACTAAGATCTTACCCTTTGTATTAGGTAATGTCTGGAATGTTGTACCGTGAATTGTTTCATTCTCACAGATATATACATAGTCAGCATCATCATCTATAGGAAGATCTGAACAATCTGGGATATAACTGTAGTTTTTGTCCTCACTTGTAGCAATGACATTAACTTTACCAAATTTCTTAGCTTCTGAAGCAGCCTTCTTACTCCATGCGCCTGTTACGATATAATCAAATACACCATTCTTGCAAAGATTCATTGGAATCATGGAGAACTGAAGTGTTGCACCGCCCTGAATAAATAATACCTTGTAGTTATCAGGTATATTCATTAATTCTCTAAGATCCGCTTCAGCTTCATCTGCGATAGTCTGAAAAACCTTGGATCTATGCGACATCTCCATAACACTCATTCCGCTTCCCTTATAGTCAAGAAGCTCTGCCTGAATCTCTTCAAGTACAGGTAATGGCATTGTAGCTGGTCCTGCTGAGAAATTATAAACTCTTCCCATCTTTTTTAATCCTCCGTATTAATTGTTAATATATTATGGCAATATTGCCATATAAACGTTTTTAATTTTATGCTCTTTGGCCAATAGTGTCAAGACTACATATCGCTAGCATCAAATGCATCAGCAATAGGAGCACCACCTGGAACCATTGGGAATACCTTGTCATCCTCTTCGATAATACAATCAAGTACAACTGGATGATCAGCATTTATTGCACGTCTAAGAGCTTCTTCAACTTCTTCCTTCTTTGTTACTCTAATAGCTTCGCATCCAAGGCCTTCTGCAACCTTACAGAAATCAACCTTATCATCGAGAACAGTCTGAGAATATCTCTGACCATAGAAAAGAGTCTGCCACTGACGTACCATACCAAGAACATGGTTATTTATAACTATCTGAATAATAGGAATATTGTATCTAGAGGCTGTTGCAAGTTCATTCATATTCATTCTAAAGCAACCATCGCCTGCAATATTACATACTATTTTTTCTGGTCTACCAACCTTAGCACCAATACATGCACCAAGACCATAACCCATAGTACCAAGTCCACCACTTGATAAGAATGTACGTGGCTCGGTGTACTTATAGAACTGAGACGCCCACATCTGATGCTGACCTACATCTGTAGAAACAACCGCCTGACCATTTGTTACTCTATCAAGTTCCTCAATTACATATGGGCAAGTTAGTTTATCAGTTTCATATGATAAAGGATATTTAGCTTTAAGATCATTTACAGTAGTAATCCAATCAAGGTGATCCATCTGAGTAAGTTTAGCGTTAATTTCTTTAAGAACTGTCTTAAGATCACCTACAACTGATGCA
>JAZRXF010000147.1:0-13397 GCA_045600085.1 Lachnospiraceae bacterium | reverse complement strand
AGCACGTACTTTGCATGAAAGACCAAAGAGATTAATAAATCCTGAAGCATCATGATGGTCATAAAGATCACCTGTTGTGAAGCTTGCAATACTTTCATTATAAAGAGAATATGGAGATGTAGTACCTGCTTTAATGATGTTACCCTTGTAAAGACGAAGCTTAACTTCACCTGTTACATACTGCTGTGTAACATTTGTAAATGCTGTAATAGCCTCACGCACTGGTGTAAACCACTTTCCTTCGTATACGATACTTGCAAGCTTGCTTCCAAGATCTTTCTTAAGTGCGATTGTATCACGGTCAAGAACAAGCTCTTCAAGCTGCTGATGAGCTTCCATAAGAATTGTTCCACCAGGAGTCTCATATACACCACGGCTCTTCATACCAACAACACGGTTCTCAACAATATCGATGATACCAATACCATGCTTGCCACCAATCTTGTTGAGCTCACGAATGATATCAGCAACCTTCATCTTCTCACCATTAAGTGCTACAGGCATACCTTTTTCAAAATTGATTGTAAGCTCTTCGCCTTCTTCTGGAGCCTTCTCAGGTGTTACACCAAGAACTAACATATGATCGTAGTTAGGTGCAAGAGCTGGATTCTCAAGCTCAAGTCCTTCATGGCTGATATGCCAAATATTTCTATCACGGCTATATGACTGGTCTGTACCAAATGGAAGGTCAATACCATGAGCCTTACAGTACTCGATCTCAGCTTCACGTGAGTCCATCTGCCACTTGTCATCTCTCCAAGGAGCGATAACCTTGATATCTGGAGCAAGAGCCTTAATACCAAGTTCGAAACGAATCTGGTCATTACCCTTACCTGTTGCACCGTGACAAATAGCTACTGCATTTTCCTTACGAGCTATTTCAACTAACTTGGCAGCGATAGTAGGTCTTGCCATTGCAGTACCCATTAAATACTTATGCTCATATACAGCGCCAGCCTGAACACATGGCATAATGTAGTTCTCACAAAGATCATCAACTACATCCTCAATATAAAGCTTGGCAGCTCCCGAAATCTGAGCTCTCTCCTCAAGTCCATCGAGCTCTTCGCCCTGACCACAGTCGATACAACAACATACTACTTCATAACCATATGTTTCCTTGAGCCAAGGAATAACTGCTGTAGTATCAAGTCCACCAGAGTATGCTAAAATAACTTTTTCCATTTTGTCCTCTTTTCTGGATCTTATCCCTATATTTATCTAGAGCTTAGCCCTAGTAATTAACACATAAATAATAAACTAAAAGATATAAAAATACAAGATTATAATGGCCCAAACTAGCCCTGTAATCCTGCTGATTGTCTAATCATATCTTCTACAACGATGTCATAAATCTCGCCAATAGTATTACAGTACTCAAGAATCTTCCAAGGCTCATTTGTATGGAAGTGAATCTTGATCAAATCCTCATCGCCAGCAGCTATAAGACTATTACCTTCAAAATGCTCTGTAATATAGTCTGCAATGGCATCCTCATCGAGATCTTCATCGCGTCTGTCTATAAGAAGCTGTGTATCATAACGATACGCAAACTGATCATCTTCTGCATCAATTGATTCAATTCCCATTACATTTTCCTCCTTAATATAAACTACCTAGAAATATCATTACAGTGACAATCCTTGCCACATGTACCTGAATCGGAGCATCCCATACATATCTGGCCTTTTTTCCTGGCCTTAACTATGCGCACAATACTAAATAAAACTAATAATGCTACTACTGCACCAACTATTATATTTGCCATAGTTATCACGCTCCTTTCACTTACTACAATAATATATTAAGTAAAATTAAGACTACTGTAAATCCCTAATTAATCCCAGTTTTCAAGCGATAGTTCATCCATAAAAAGCTGATGAAACGAACCAATACCGAGCCCATTAGCTCTAGTTTTATCTGCTGCCCTGCTTCCACAGTCCCCATATTTTTTCATGGCAGAAACAACAGATTTCATTGAATTATTATGAGCAAGCATTGATGCTACTACAGCTGAGGCCATACAACCACTTCCGGTAACAGAAGACATCATGGCATCGCCACTTTCTATGTATGCAACCTCGCTTCCATCGGTCACAATATCTATCTCGCCAGAAGCTGCCAGGATAATATTATTATCCCCTGCATACTTCTTCATACGCCTAGCAAGAGCGTCTATCGAACTATCCACTGGCTCTTTACTGGCTTCATTTTTATCATAATCAAGTCCTGCAGCCACAGTCTGATTTTCCATGATAGCCTTGATTTCATTGTAATTGCCTCTTATGCAGGATATGCCGCCCTGCTTTAGAAGCTCATACGCAAATCGTCTTCTAAACTCTATTCCTGATACACCTACTGGATCAAGAACAACTGGATGAGACAACTTACTTGCTTTTGAAAGAGCTATCTTCATGGCTTCGTAATCATCTGTTGCACCAAGATTAAGAAGAAGCGCTGCTGAAAAGCCCTGTACCTCTTCAACCTCCGAAATATGATGGGCCATAATCGGAGATGCGCCAACAGCCAGTACGGCATTGGCGCAATCGTTTATTGTTACATTATTAGTAATACACTGAACAATTAATTTCATATATGTCCCCGATTAGTTATCTTACTACTTTAAAGAATCCTGCATCTTCGAAAGTGCTCCAGCCTTCTTAAGAGCTACAGTAAGAACGATGGCTAAAATAGTACCACCCGCGCAGCTAATGAAGAATGGAAGTACGAAAGTAAATAATGCAGCTGTTTCATTACCCATGATAAGGCTTGCAATAGGAAATGCTAACATACCACCAATAACTGATGTACCAACAAGCTCTCCTATATAGGCAAATGGTAACTTCTTGCCAAACTTATAAAGAAGTCCTGCAAGCAGCGCACCACACATACTTCCTGGGAAAGCAAGAAGGCTTCCAAGTCCAAGCAGATTTCTAATAAGACTTGCAATAAATGCGCAGGCAAGTCCCCACCAAGGTCCAACAAGAACTGCACAGCAAATATTTACAAAGTGCTGTACTGGTGCACACTTACTTCCTGCTACAGGAAATGATACAAATGATCCTACAACTGCAAGAGCTGCGAAAATACCTGTTACTGCAAGTTTCTTAACATTAATGCCTTTTGAATTATTCATAATTTCTCCCTACTTCTCCTACGAAGAGCAGAGGTCTACACATATTCACCCTGAATTGCAAATGCATGATTCATAGGACCAGATCCCTTACCAAGATCAAGCATGGCGCCAAGCGCTCCTGATATGTATGCCTTGGCATTTCTAACTGAAGTCTCAAGGTCATAGCCCTTGGCAAGATTAGAAGCAATAGCACTTGATAAGGTGCAGCCTGTTCCATGAGTATTGCTGTTGTTAATTCTTTTACCGCAAAACCATACAGGCTCTTTACCAGTTTCGACCAATAAATCATTGGCATCGTTCACACTATGTCCACCTTTTAGAAGTACATTACAGCCATATAATTCATTGATTTTTTTTGCTGCTGCAACCATATCTTCCTTGGTATCGATGTCCATACCTGACAATACCTTGGCCTCAGGGATGTTAGGTGTAATAACCTTCGCAAGAGGTAATAATTTATTTTTCAACGTTTCTACAGCGTCGTCACTGATAAGTTTTGACCCTGACGTAGCCACCATAACAGTGTCTACAACGATATTCTTTGCCTTATACTGACTGAGCTTGTCAGCAATAACATTAATAAGCTCAGATGATGAGACCATACCTGTTTTAACAGCGTCAGGAAAAATATCAGTGAAAATACTATCCAGCTCCTCTGCTAAGAAATCAGGAGTGACCTCCATAATACTTGTTACGCCGGTAGTATTCTGGGCAGTAAGTGCGGTGATTGCACTCATGGCATAAACGCTATGAGCTGTCATCGTCTTAATATCTGCCTGGATTCCGGCGCCTCCACTGGAATCTGATCCAGCGATTGTTAATGCTGTGTTCATACATGAACCTCCATTAATTTTATATACCGACTCAAGGTGGTGCCCCCGGTGAACCGGTCTAAATTAGTCAATAAGGGATGCTACAATACTGCGAAGCTTCTTAGTATCCTCTGTGATATTCTCGCATGCAAATACAGCGCTTACAACAGCCACGCCTGCAATACCTGTTTTATCAAGCGAGGCCACGTTTTCGGCTGTGATACCGCCTATCGCAACTACTGGAATACTTACACTACCAGTAATACTTCTAAGCTCATCCACAGTCATCTTCTTTGCATCTGTTTTGGTTGAACTGCCAAACATAGCTCCAGAGCCAAGATAGCTGGCGCCATCTCGCTCTGCTACCAAAGCCTGCTCGACAGTCTTGGCTGTAATACCTATTATCTTATCTGGTCCAAGAAGCTTTCGTGCCTCAGTAATTGGCATATCACCCTGACCTAGATGAACTCCATCGGCATCGATTTCTTTTGCCAAATAAGGATCATCATTAATGATAAATGGTATATCATACTTGCTACATACTTTTTGAACCGTTACTGCTTCCTCCAATAATTCCTGACCGGCAAGTGACTTTTCACGATACTGAATCATAGTCACACCACCAAGAATAGCTTCTTCAACTACCTTCGCAATAGCACGACCATTAAGCCATGTTCTGTCTGTAATTGCATAGAGTTCTAGTGATTTAGTAATATTGTCAGACATATCTTTTTACCTCTTCTTTTCCATCAATTTGATAAAAGAAAAATAGAAAAGCTTCCTATGCCAACAAGGCATAAGAAGCTTAATTAATCTCAAAAAAGCTTTACTTAATATCCCTACGTTGGCATTACCCAAATCAGGTTATAGGTCGAAACAGTATTAGTTCCCTCTCAGCCTGCTACTATACAAGCTCCCTTATTATCGTGGTTTTCCACGAGCTTAGTATAAAACTTTTTTATCATATTATCAATAGTTAATCTCATTAAATAGAGAAAGGACCAGCAACAATCTTGCCTGTTCTCTTCTTACCATCGATGTCGGTATCGAAGATGATATCATCACCATTAGGCTCTTCAAAACGCTGCTCAGGCTCAAAAGCTTCACCAAGTGTATCAGAGCATATCATCTTAGCTTCTGGGAGATACTCTAACATATTGGTAACAACCTTAAGCTTACCATCAACTTCCTTAAGCTCAATATCAATCTTATGCTCTGTATCAACTGTACCATCTACTTCGATATCACATGGCTTAGCACCATTAAAGAATACATTGCCGCCTGTCCATACTGGAAGAGGCATATAATAGCGGTCTCTGCTTTCTGCACTTCCTTCGCCGCAGTAACCCTCAAAATGAGACTTCCACTGCTCTTCTGTCATGTATCCGCTGTAAGGAACTGTACCACATACAAAGTTTTCATCATCCCATTCGCCGTCACCGCCAACCTTACAGATATCAAGGAGCTTCTGACGAACTTCCTGCTGAACAAATACATTGTTGTAGAAACGAACATCACCATGAAGAACTGACATAACACCTGTTATCTCTGTACGATGTGGTATATGAATTGGTGTATATCTTGTAGAATCATACTTCTTACTACCATTCTTAACACCCATTCCTACCGCTGTAACTGAACCTGCGAAAAGGTTATGAACAAAAGCTACACCCTGTGTTGGAAGCTTAACTGCTCTCTCTGATAAGAATATATTATTATCAACAAGTGCTGGACCATGAGCGATTTCAATAAAGATATCCTCGCCAAGTCCAAGACCACCCTTGTACTCTTCTTTAAGAAGATTGTCATACGGCATACAGTTGTTGTAGAACAGGTTGCTACTTACTCTAGAGCCCTGTGTCTGCCAGTCAAGCCAAATACCTCTTGTACAGTCATTAAATGTATTTTTTCTAATAATAACATCAATCGCAGCATGGAACTTGATACCACCAATTTCTGCGCCTGCAAGATTTCTCTTGTTATTAATATGATGAATATGATTGTTCTCAATAATAGAAAATACACAGCCAAGATTACCAACAATACCTGTCTGACCACAGTCATGGATATCACAGTTTCTAACGATATGAGAACCTATGGTTTCCTTGCTCCATCCATCAAGCTGAGCTATAAATGAACAGTCACGCTGTGTCTGCGCTCCATCCTTATATTTATACTTTAACCACTTATTATCATTATTCTGCTGGAAATACTTACCAAGAGAAATACCTGAACATTTTGCATTAGATACTTCACAGTCATCAATAACCCAGCCTATTGACCAGTGAGGACCAATCATACCATCCTGGAGTGCTGTTGGTGGAGCCCACTGTGATGCTGACTTAGTAACAATAAAACCAATTAACTGAATATAATTAACATGCTCTTTATCTGGGTAGAAGCAGTGTGGTCTAACATTAATTTCAACCTTTTCTTCATTAGGATCTGCACCCTGGAAATTCGCATAGATAATTGTCTCGTCCTTTTCATCAGACTGACATGTATACCATGTATGCTTAGTAAAATCTCTATCCCAAGATTCGTCGTAGTACTCAGGATTGATAACCTCTTCAAGACTTTCCTTTTCGTATAGAGATTTGTCATTAAGGAATACCTCTCCTGTATGACATACTATTCCTTCATTGAGCCAGTCACCTGATACAATTGTTTTGTAAGGATTGTAGCCGCCAAAAAAGCTGTTAGGAATATGTACTACCCATACGTCACCTTCATATTTTTCCCAGCCCTTAATAACCTCAGCACCTGTAATAACCGCAGTTCGTCTTATCTCACTACGATAAATAATAGGAGCTCTCTTAGTACCAGCATTAACTGGGCTAACCTCTTCCTTGTAAATACCTGGTGCAACGATAACCTCATCACCTGGCAAAGCTATATCGGCTGCCTGCTGGATTGTAGTGAATGGTCTTTCCTTGCTACCATCGCCATTAAGTTTTGCAATTTGATTAACGTAAATCTTCATTTTTTGTCCCCAATCTTCACTAAAAAGTGATTACATTTATTAATAGTTGCTATATTAAAATTATATCAAAAAAACCTCATTGAACTATTCATTCATTGAGGTTTTTTTTATCATTTTTTATTTTATGTTTGATAGATTAATCAATCATATATTTTATATGGTTGAAACACAGATTGTAAGCTCTTCCAAAACATCGAGAAGCATTCTTACAGTATCAAGTGATGTAAACATTGTTACACCATTCTCAACTGCGCACTTTCTGATAGCAACACCATCACCATAGTGTACTCCCGAAAGAATAGCTCTGGTATTAATAACATAACTAACGTATCCTGCTCTAATCGAATCAAGGACTTCGTGGCTACCTTCACTAAGCTTTCTACGAAGTCTTGTACGAATACCCTGCTCCTTGAGATACTCGGCTGTAACTGTTGTAGCTTCGATATTGAATCCCATATCATAGAATCTTCTAATGAGTGGAAGCGCCTCTTCCTTGTCCTCATCGGCAAGTGTTACAACAACAGTACCATAATTAGCAAGCTTCATACCTGAAGCAATAAATGCTTTGTACATAGCTCTGTGAAGCTTCTCATCATAACCAATAGCCTCACCTGTCGACTTCATTTCTGGGGACAGATAAGCATCCATACCACGAAGCTTAGAGAATGAGAATGCTGGTGCCTTAACGTACCATCTGTCCTTCTCCTTAGGATAAAGCTCTGTAATACCCTGGTCCTTAAGGCTTTGTCCAAGCATTGCAAGTGTTGCAATATCCGCAAGACTGTATCCTGTTGCCTTTGAAAGGAATGGTACAGTACGTGAAGATCTTGGGTTAACTTCGATAATGTAAACATCATCATTTTCATCTACGATGAACTGAATATTGTAAAGACCTACGATACCGATACCAAGACCAAGTCTCTTGGCATAATCAAGTATTGTAGATTTAACTTTATCAGATACTGAGAATGGAGGATATACGCTGACAGAGTCACCTGAGTGAACACCTGTACGCTCTACAAGCTCCATGATACCTGGTATGAAGACATCCTTGCCATCACATACAGCATCGACCTCGAGCTCTTTACCTCTTATATATTTATCTACAAGAACAGGTCTGTCCTCATCAATTTCAACTGCTGTCTTAAGATAATGACGAAGATCCTCTTCCTTGGCAACTATCTGCATTGCACGTCCACCAAGAACGAAGCTTGGTCTTACTAGTACTGGATATCCAATCTCAGCTGCTGCCTTAACACCATCCTCGATATTAGTAACAGCCTGACCCTTAGGCTGTGGGATATTAAGATCCTTCAAAAGCTTCTCAAAGGAATCTCTATTCTCGGCCTTTTCGATGGCATCACAATCACTACCTATAATCTTAACGCCATGATCCTTAAGAGGCTCAGCAAGATTGATGGCTGTCTGTCCACCAAGTGTTACAATAACACCCTCTGGCTGTTCAAGGTTTATGACATTCATAACATCCTCGATAGTAAGTGGCTCGAAATAAAGCTTATCTGAAGTTGTATAATCAGTAGAAACAGTTTCTGGGTTATTATTGATAATAATAGCCTCGTAGCCTGCTTCCTTAATTGTCTGAACAGCATGGACAGTCGAATAGTCGAATTCTACACCCTGTCCGATTCTTATTGGTCCTGAACCAAGTACAAGAACTTTCTTTCTATCAGAAACAATTGATTCATTCTCATCTTCATATGTTCCATAGAAATAAGGTACATAGCTGTCAAACTCAGAAGCACATGTATCAATCATCTTGTATGTTGGTACTATGCCTTCCTTCATTCTAATCTCGTAAATATCTCTGGCTGTCATATCCCAGAGCTTTGCAATCTCCTTGTCAGAGAAGCCCATCTTCTTGGCTGCCTTAAGAGCTGTAATGTCTCCCTTAAGCTCAAGAAGCTTCTCCTCCATATCAAGGATGTTGCAAATCTTACGAAGGAAAATGTAATCGATACCTGTCTTGTCATGAACAAGATGCATAGCATCGCGGTCTCTACGAAGTATCTCTGCAATAGCATAGATTCTGTCATCAGTTCCTATCGCTGTATAATCGAGGAGTTCCTTGGTTGGAACATCAACAAACTTATCCATATAAAGATGGAAGATACCTATCTCGAGTGAACGAATTGCCTTAAGCAAACTTTCTTCCATAGTTCTACCAACGCTCATGCACTCACCAGTAGCTTTCATCTGAGTGCTAAGTGAATTATTGGCATCAGCAAATTTATCAAATGGGAATCGTGGCATCTTAGTTACTACGTAGTCAAGAGCTGGCTCAAATGATGCGAGAGTATTGGCAAGATGAATCTCGTCAAGACGCATACCGATACCAATCTTGGCTGAAACACGAGCTATTGGATAGCCACTAGCTTTGGAGGCAAGAGCCGATGATCTTGAAACACGTGGATTAACCTCAATAAGGTAATACTGGAACGACTCAGGATCTAGTGCAAACTGAACGTTACATCCGCCTTCAATCTCAAGGGCTCTAATAATCTTAAGTGCACTGTCACGAAGCATATGATACTCTTTGTTAGTAAGAGTCTGTGATGGACAAACAACGATAGAGTCACCTGTATGGATACCTACTGGATCGAGGTTTTCCATATTACAGATAGTAATAGCTGTGTCATTGGCATCACGCATTACTTCGTATTCTATTTCTTTATAACCCTTTACACTCTTCTCAATAAGGACCTGATTAACAGGTGAAAGTGCAATGGCGTTACCAATAAGTTCTCCAAACTCCTCTTCATTCTCAGCGAAGCCACCACCTGTACCACCAAGTGTGAATGCTGGACGAAGTACTACTGGATAACCGATTTCCCTGGCTGCTGCATAGCCTTCTTCTACGGAATTGGCAATAATACTTGGAAGAACAGGCTCACCCAATTCTTCACAAAGTGCCTTAAATAAATCTCTGTCCTCTGCTCTCTCGATACTTTCTGCGCTTGTACCAAGAAGTTCAACACCACATTCTTTAAGAACTCCCTTTTTCTCGAGACGCATTGCAAGGTTAAGACCAGTCTGTCCACCAATACCTGGGAGGATAGCATCTGGACGCTCCTTACGAATAATCTTGGCAAGATACTCAAGAGTAAGTGGCTCCATATATACCTTGTCAGCCATCTTTGGATCAGTCATAATTGTCGCTGGATTGGAGTTACAAAGAATAACTCTATAGCCTTCTTCACGAAGTGCAAGGCAAGCCTGTGTTCCAGCATAATCAAACTCTGCTGCCTGGCCAATTACTATAGGGCCAGAACCAATAACTAAAATTGTTTTAAGATCTGTACGCTTTGGCATTTCTTAACCCTCCATCATATCTAAAAAGTAATCAAATAGATAATCGCTGTCCTGAGGACCAGGCGCACTCTCTGGATGATACTGAACACCAAATACCTTATCAAGTCTGTTCTCAACTCCCTCAACTGTGTTGTCGAGAAGATTCATATGAGTCACGCTAAGACCTGTACCTTCAAGGCTTGCTGTGTCAACTGCATAAGAATGATTCTGTGATGTGATCTCAACACGTCCTGTTTTGATATTAAGTACAGGATGGTTACCACCACGATGACCAAACTTTAATTTATATGTTTTAGCTCCATACGCAAGAGATATAATCTGATGGCCAAGGCAGATACCAAAGATTGGATACTTTCCAATAAGCGCCTTAACGGTCTCAATTGTCTCCTTAACATCTGTTGGATCGCCAGGTCCATTAGATATGAAGATTCCATCTGGATGGAGTTTCTGAATTGTTTCTATATCTGTATTGTAAGGAACCATAGTAACGTTACAACCATGAGCGTTGAGCTGACGAACAATATTCAGCTTCATACCACAATCAATGGCTACAACATTTTTCTTGGCTCCTGCGATATTATATTTACAAATAGCTTTTCGGCTTACGCGGCTTACCTGATCTGTTGCAAGATTACTCTCACTTAATTTCTTTACGCCTTCTTCAACTGATGTTTCAATGCTGGTTATAAGTGCTTTGCGGCTTCCAAAATTACGAATGTATCTTGTAAGCTTTCTTGTATCAATACCACTGATACCAACCACATTGTAGCGCTCCATAACAGTGCTAAGGGTTTCCTTGCTACGGAAGTTGGATGGATCATCATTGTACTCACGTACAATCAAACCACCTATAGTTGGAATATCTGTTTCATAATCATCATCAGCCATTCCATAATTACCAATAAGAGGGTATGTCATGACAACCCCCTGGTCTGTATAAGATGGGTCCGATAATATCTCCTGATATCCAACAACAGAAGTGTTGAATACTATTTCAAGAACTGCATCCTCATTACTACCAAATGCATATCCATCGTAATATGTTCCATCTTCAAATATTAGTCGCTTGTTCTTTTCTTTAAGTAACATGCACTCTACCGCCATAGTGCACCTCCTCTTTTATTTATTGATAGCAGCTCCAACAAAACCTACAAATAGTGGATGAGGTCTGTTTGGTCTACTCTTAAATTCTGGATGATACTGAACGCCTACATAAAAATCTCTATCTGTAAGCTCAACAGTTTCAACAAGACTTCCATCTGGTGATAAACCACTAAGTGTAAGTCCTGCCTTAGTTAATGTATCTCTATAGTCATTATTAAATTCATAACGATGACGATGACGCTCCGAAATACTGCTAGCACCATAGCAACGCTCCATAGTTGTACCCGGCTGTATCTCACATGGATATGCACCAAGTCTAAGTGTACCACCCTTGTCAATTTCCTTGCTCTGGCCTGGTACAAAATCTATTACCTTATGCTTGCAAAGCTCATCAAACTCTCCCGAGAAAGCATCACTTATACCTGCCATATGTCTTGCATATTCAATAACAGCAATCTGCATACCAAGACATATTCCAAAATATGGAATAGAATGTTCTCTTGCATACTTTGCTGCAAGAATCATACCCTCGATACCTCTATTACCAAAACCGCCTGGTACTAATATACCCTGAAGTCCTGATAAAATATCATCAACAGTACTCTCATTAATTCCCTCTGAATCAATCCATTCAATACTTACTTCACGGCCAAGACTGTAGCCCGCATGTCTAAGTGCTTCAGCCACTGATAAATATGCATCATGTAGCTGTGTATACTTACCAACAAGTCCAATCTTTACGCTTCCTTTATCTTTACTTGCTTTGATTGAAGCTACCATATCAGTCCACTCAGATAAATCTGGCGCAGCTGTCTCTAAACCAAGTTCTCTACACACTACATCAGAAAAATGAGATTTATCTAGCATAAGTGGAGCTTCATATAAACTATCA
Organism: Lachnospiraceae bacterium; assembly: GCA_045600085.1. Lineage (GTDB taxonomy): Bacteria > Bacillota > Clostridia > Lachnospirales > Lachnospiraceae > NK4A136. The sequence continues at coordinate 1,140 of JAZRXF010000147.1, read as the reverse complement.
AGAGTAATATTCTCAATAACACAATCTTCCTTAACATTACAGAACATACTTATCTTCTTGAAGATTGATTCCTCAAGAGGTTCGTCTGCACGAAGCACAATAATATCAGGATTGATACCCATACCCTGAAGCTCCTTAACAGAATGCTGTGTTGGTTTTGATTTGTGCTCATCAGAACCACGAAGGAATGGAACAAGAGTAACATGAATAAATAAGCTGTTTTCTTTTCCAACCTCAAGCGATATCTGTCTAACAGCCTCCAAAAATGGCTGGCTCTCTATATCACCAATGGTACCACCAATTTCTGTGATTACAATATCTGCTTCTGTATGTTTACCAACATGATAAACAAATTCTTTTATTTCATTGGTTATGTGTGGAATAACCTGTACTGTTGAACCAAGATATTCTCCACGACGCTCCTTGTTAAGAACGTTCCAATAAACCTTACCGGTGGTAAGGTTTGAAAATTTATTTAAATCTTCATCTATAAATCTTTCATAATGTCCAAGATCAAGATCCGTTTCAGCACCGTCTTCTGTAACATATACCTCTCCGTGCTGATATGGACTCATTGTACCTGGATCCACATTAATATATGGATCAAGTTTCTGAGCTGCAACCTTAAGCCCTCTTGCTTTAAGTAATCTACCAAGAGATGCTGCTGTAATTCCTTTACCGAGTCCTGATACTACGCCGCCTGTAACAAAAATATATTTTGCTTTCTTACTCATATATATGACCTCGTTATACTCTTCTAAACTAACTTATCTTCGAATCGATTCTTGCCTATATTCTCAGAAATATACGTTGGATACTCTCCTCCAAAGCATGCATCGCAGAATCCTGTATCACAGCCTGTAAGCTGTACTGTACTTTCTCTGCTAAGATATCCAAGACTATCAACTCCTATAAGCTTTGCGATCTCTTCTATGGAGTGCTCATTGGCTATAAGACCTTTGGAGCTATCCACATCCGTTCCGTAATAGCATGGCGCTACAAAAGGAGGAGCAGAAACACGCATGTGAATCTGTGTAGCACCAGCATTACGAAGTAGAGTAACTATATGCTTGCTGGTAGTTCCTCTAACAATAGAGTCATCTACCAAAACAATTCTTTTTCCATTAACAACACTCTTAA
>JAZRXF010000146.1:0-34920 GCA_045600085.1 Lachnospiraceae bacterium | reverse complement strand
AGTCAAATTATTACTGTTCAGATAGTATAAAATTATGAAAAAAGAAATTTATACCATTAATAATTATGGTCATATAACAATAGATATTAAAACTTTGATGGCAAAGCATGGAATAAGTAGAAATGCTTTAGCTAGAATGCTCAACACCCGATTTGAAGTGGTAAATAAATGGTATTCAGGTTCTGTAGAGAAGCTAGATACTGATATTCTCGCTAGAATATGCTATGTACTTGAGTGTACCCCTGCCGATATAATCATTTATAAAACTGATGACAATGAAAAGAAATAAAATATATTAATCGAGTAGGAGAAAATTTCTCTAAATGAGAAATTTTCGACCTCTCACACCACCGTGCGTACCGTTCGGTACACGGCGGTTCAATCAACTTAACAAGTAACACACCTTTCGGTGTAGTAATCTAACATTGAGATTAGTCCAAATGAGGCTAATCTCTTGTTTGTTATAGCTTTATTCACAGCTCCACAACTGCATACATGAGCGTATGCTCTTGAACAATTCCCAACTTTATAAGCTGTGATTCTGTCAATTCCTAGTTTCATCAAGTTTATTGCACGATTTCGTGGTGTTTTCCAATGTTTCCATATACACATACGCAACCGAAAGCGAATGTTACTATCTAGCTTCTGACATAATGATTTCATGCTTCCTATCTTGAAGTAATTTATCCATCCTCTGATAAGCTGATTTAGTTTCTCCACTTTATAGCTGTTGCTAACACCCCAGCTACGACATGTGAGCTCTTTCATTTTCTTCTTAAACTTCGCTACTGATTTTGCATGTGGTTTTGCCTTAAACTGATGAGCTCTTGAATCAAAGTAGAATCCGAATCCAAGGTATTTGAGTCCTTGTGGTTTATCTACTTTGCTCTTGGTCACGTTGACCTTAAGCCCTAGTTTCTCTTCAATGAATCGTGAGATATTTCTCATTACTCTGTTAGCAGACATTTCACTTCCGACCATGATAATACAGTCGTCCGCATATCTTACAAAGTTAAGCCCTCGCTTTTCCATTTCCTTATCTAGTTCATTTAGCATGACGTTTGCCAACAATGGCGAGAGGTTCCCTCCTTGTGGTGTTCCCACAATAGAATCCTCATACTCGTCGTCAATCATAATTCCGCTGACAAGGTATTTCCTAACGATTGAGATTACATCTCCATCTTTAATGGTTCTACCTATGATAGTCATGAGCTTGTCATGATTTACTGTATCAAAGAACTTTTCCAAGTCAATGTCTACAATCCAATCGTTACCATCATTCATCATATCAAGTGCTGTTAGGATTGCTTGCTGTGCACACCTATTCGGTCTAAATCCGTAACTGTGGTCATGGAACTGTTCCTCATAGATTGGTGTTAACACCTGTGCAATGGCTTGTTGTATGAATCTGTCTGTTATTGTTGGTACTCCTAGGTTTCTGACACCACCATCAGGCTTTGGTATCTCCACTCTTCGTACTGGTTGAGGTTTGTATTTTCTTGTCCTCAACTGTTCCTTGATGTGTTCGCCGTTCTTTGCAAGGTATTCTTTAAGTTCTGTGTACTTCATTCCGTCCACTCCCTCTGCGCCTTTGTTTCGTACGACTTGCAGATATGCTCTGTTGAGGTTATCGCTAGATAGTATCTGCTCCATTAGACTACTTGTGTCCATGCGTTCTTTCCTTTCCGCCTCGCTTGATTTGACCACCCTTTTCCCGATTGGTTACGGCAGATGTTATCTCTTCTGCAATACGAGACATACTCAAACTTATTGATTGTTCGCCCCTTTGCTCCATCTCCATTACAGAGACTTCTTCACTACTATGGGCTCGGCTGACTTCTCACAATTCGTTGTTACTAGGCTAATGGAACCTCTGTGAGACCTCCACGCTTAAGGTGCACGCTCTTTCCTCTCATCTATCCGCCACATTTACTTGATTCCTACAACCGACAACTTTACGGCTTCATCTTATTTAGCAGACTTACCAAGCAGAACCTAGCCTTATATGTGATTTCTGTCCGTCGGACCAAGAGTTTGCTTACAGCTTCCTTCAGATTCCATCTCACGATAGACACCCTTGCTGTTCAGCTATACACTTCCTCGTTGTCTAGGCGTGTTCGGGACTTTCACCCGTTAGAGCGCGCCCATGGCGCGCAAACTAAACATAACCACAGTCACGATACTGTGGTTATATTTTTTTCAATGATAGTGTTTTAGATTTAAGAGATTATTACATAGTAATTAGATTTCTTATAATTGTTCAATTTGACATACGTCAAATATTACAATATACTTGATATAGTTATTTTACGTACGTCAAACAGACGAGGTGGCTTATGGCAAACATTATTATAAAAAAACAGGACTTAACATATTTAAAGTGGTCTCATACTCGTACTTCTAGCGGAACTGCTGGAACATTTCTAAAATCAGAGTCTCGTTCTTTAACTTCAGGCAAAAAGACATACTATAAACTGTCTGGCTTTGATAGAGAAAAAGGAGTAATCGGCCATGAATGTATTAACGAAATTATAGTTGATAGGCTACTTACTCTCCTTGGTGTAGAACATCTAGAATACTCTCTTATCCATGCTGATATTATGCATGAAGGAAAAACATTTGATACCTGGATTTGTTCATCCGAGGATTTTAAACAGTCTGGAGAATCCAAGGTACCTTTAGATGACTATTATGTGGTAAACAAAGAAAAGGATGAATCTCCTTACGATTTCTGCATACGTATGGGCTGGCAAAAATATATTGAACAAATGATAGCCATAGACTTTCTTATATTAAACAGAGACAGGCACGGTGCGAATATCGAAATACTCAGAAACAAAAGAAACAAAACACTTCGTATAGCTCCTTTATTTGATCATGGGGTATCTCTTCTTTACTCTTGTCTTTCTGATGAAGCTATAGAGAGGTTCGATATTACAGAAGATAAACCCTGTCAAAACTTCATCGGCTCTCGTTCTACTTTCAGTAATTTAATGTTTATAAAAGATAAAAAGAATGTATTCGAAAATAAACTTACCATTAGCGACAAGGAGTATCTTTTTAAAGACATAGATAACATTTTATCTAATGAACATATGGATAAAATCTGGAATATGATATGGGAAAGGTGGTGTATGTATGAAAACTTTTTCAATTCATGATAAATCCATGGAATCATACAAAGCTATCGGATATTTATTTTATTTTGAAAGAAATAAAGAATTTGTCATAGAACTTAATAATAATCTCAATGAGTGGGACGCTCCATTATTATTCCAAAAGAAAGTTCACGATGGTGAATACACTATACTTAATGAACTGGCTAGTCTATGGGTAAGGGAACGCATCATCCCTAGCGGCCGTCAAAATATAAGTGAAATACTTGCCAATTCCAAGTTAAGTGAATATAGCGAGTATGCACTACTTAATATTACCAAAGGCGTATGCTCGATGGACGAGTGCTATCTAGAAGATATATCTTATGACGATATACCAGATAGTATAAAGAAGCGAAGAACTGATAACATTTCTGACTGCTTTCTTACTGACTCAAACTGCATGGTCTGTCTGTTTAATGATAATACAGTTAATAAAGTTTCTTTAAAAAAATTAAGCAGTGACTTCGATGGTATAAATTATGTTTTGAAGCATGATGTATTACGTAAAAATTTAAGAATAGATGGCGGCGGATACACAATATCATTTGATAATAATGTTGTAGTTCCAGCTAAACTTCTAAAATCTGACAAATACAGTGAACAAATAACCGCTGAGGATTTCCTAGCCTTTGCTAAAAATGGTTTAACAGATACCTCTGGTGCGTGCAACATACTTGAATGCTCAAGGCAAAATATCTCATATCTTGTGCGAGAAGGCAAATTAAATCCTGTAATAAATGACAGCAAAGAAAAAATATTTACCCTCGGAAGTGTATGGTTGATGGACTAGTTGTTTTGATTTTCAAATTATAGTGTATTATAGTGCTAATCTTGAATTATAGTGCTTTATAGTGCTAAATAAAAAATGCTCTAGAATCCTAGAGCATTTTTTAATCCATCTATTCCTTCAGCATCGAATAGTGCTTTATAATACGATACCTCATCGCTAATAATATCATCAATAACTCTCATACCAAGAAGCTCTACTGGAGCAGAATCATCTGTCATAATAAGATTCCCTGCCGAGTATTCAGAAAAACGAGGACTTATTCTGTCCATTATGTTATATAAATCATCCTCTTCTATGAGCTCTTTGTTTCTATCAAAAACATCAAACATATCAGGATTATTGGAAGCAAATAATTCTCTGTTAGTTGAACCAGTTACATCAATGGTATATACCTCAGAAAACACATTACATATTGTATCAGAAAGATAATCAGTAATACTTCCTTCCTTCTGGCCACGCATATTCATATTCACAACCATAACACCATCATCCTCAAGATGATCTCGTACTAATGTGAAAAATTCAATGGATGACATTTGAAATGGTATTGTAATATCCTGATAAGCATCAACCATTATAACATCATATTTCTTGTCGATGGCATTGAGATAAGCTCGGCCATCATAGGTTGTTACTGGTATATCATCAGATAAATGGAAATACTCGCGCGCAAGCTTTGTTATATCTTCATCAATCTCAACACCTTCTAAACCAACGCCTTCATAGTATTTATCACACTGAGTAGCAAATGTACCTGTACCCATACCAAGTATGAGAATATCAAATGAATCCTTTTCCTTGACACCTGCCATAAGTGGTGCGGCCATTGCATAGTCATAATACATACCGCCTGAAAGCTCTCCATCCTTCATATATACAGACTGAACACCAAAAAGAACATTGGTAGAAAGATATACTTCCCTGCTATCCTCCTTAACCTGAAGATAGTTATAAACAGACTCGCCTTCATAGGTTAAATCCTGTTCCCAAAATGCGAAGCTGTCTGACTTACCAAAAATACAGGCAACGATAAATATGATTACTCCTACAACTGCCTTAATTGATTTTGTTTTTCCACTTGCAAAATAAATGATAGAAAGAAGTAATAAAATACCTGCAAATATAAGGAATGTTATGGATGTTCCAACGCTTGGAATCGTAACAAAGGTTGGAAGAAAAGTTCCTATAATACTACCAATAGTATTGGATGCATTGAGCATACCAACTGTCTTACCGCTGTCCTCAAGATCATCCACTGTGTACTTTACAAGTGATGGTGTAACTGTACCAAGTAAGAAAAGTGGAAATACAAACACTACCATGCAGGCTGCAAAAGCTGCCCATATCAGATAGTTACTGTTGACTGACAATATCAGAACCGCCGATATTCCTATAATTATGTACTTGCCGAGAACTGGAATAAGAGCAATCCATATAGCTGCTATAATAATACGACCATACAACTTATCTGGATTGGGATTTTTATCTGCTGCCCTTCCACCGTAGATATTACCGAGTGCCATGGCAATCATAATTGTTCCTATTATGATGGTCCATACAATCTGTGATGAACTGAAATATGGTGCAAGTAATCTGCTGGCTCCCAGCTCCACTGCCATAAGTGACATTCCCGAAAAGAATTCTGTCATGTACAAATACAGCTTATTATTAAGAATTTTACGCTTTTCCACTTTTTCTCCCCTTAAAATCTAGTAATATATTATCTCTTAAGTTGTATCATATTCCATGATAAAGGCTCAAGAGTAAATGCATCTGGAATAGCTTTTTCCACTGTTTTAACATGTGAATCAGTGGCTGAGTTGGACTCCTTAACATCATAGCCTTCAAGTGCAACCCACTTACAAGCCTTGTATCCGTCTAATCCAGAAAGAGCAATATCAAGATCAAGCTTACTATCAAGACTTCTGTTTACTGCAAATATATTAATTGTAGACTCGTCTTCGCTTAATACAGCTACGCTATCAAGGTAAGGTATATTCTTTAAGTCCTCACAGTCATAGCTTTCTGAATCAACGTCTGTAACAAGTGCCATACCTCTACCATTAACTGAAGTATGAAGGAATGGATAGAATATTGTCTGAAGCCAAACACAACCATCCTTCTCTGTCATGATAGGAGCAATAACATTAACAAGCTGAGCAAGACAGCCTATCTTAACTCGATCACTATTCTTAAGTAATGTAATAAGAAGTGAGCCGACAACAAGAGCATCCTCTACTGTGTAGATATCCTCAAGAAGCGGTGGTGCTATCTGCCATCTCTCCTGCTTCTTGTCCTGTTCATTACTATGGAACCATACATTCCATTCATCAAATGAAAGATTAATGGTCTTGTCAGACTTCTTCTCTTCCTTGATTTCGTCACATATAGCAACAACTTCCTTGATGAACTTATCCATAACAAGTGAGCTTGCAAGGAAGTATGGTGTATTATCCTTCTGATTACCAAAATAATTGTGAAGGGATACATAATCCACATGCTCATAAGCCTCTCGAAGCACGCATCTCTCCCACTCACCAAACGATTCCATGAAAGGACCTGAACTACCACAGGCAACAAGCTCTATGGATGGGTCTACCCATTTCATCATTTTGGCTGTTTCAGTTGCTACTCTTGCATATTCCATTGGTTTCTTGGCACCCATTTGCCAAGGACCATCCATTTCATTACCAAGACACCATACCTTGATTCCAAATGGTTTTTCAAAACCATTCTTCCTACGAAGGTTTGCGTAATATGTATCAGTATCTAGATTACAGTACTCCACGAGATTTCTGGCTTCCTCTGGACCTCTTGTACCAAGATTAACTGCCATCATAACCTCTGTACCACATCTCTTTGCCCACTCCTGGAACTCATCGATACCAACTTCATTGGTCTCAATACTTGACCAGGCAAGCTCAAGTCTGTGAGGTCTCTTATCCTTAGGACCTGTTCCATCCTCCCAGTTGTATCCTGAAACAAAGTTACCACCAGGATATCTTACTATAGGAACATTAAGCTGTTTGATAGTATCTAATACATCTTTTCTAAATCCCATATCATCGGCAGATGCATGACCTGGCTCATAAATACCTGTATATACAGCACGGCCAAGATGCTCGATGAAAGAACCATAGAGTCTGTCATCGATCTTGCTTATAACCTTATCCTTAGAAAGAGAAATCTTTGCCTTCATATTATTTAATAACCTCCAATAATAAATATTTAATTATTTATGCTTTCTTCTTACTTCTGTCTTTAGTGAAGTACTTTCTGATAATATTAATAGCCACCTTATATGGAAGAGGTCTAAGTGCTTTATCGGCCTCTGCCAACTTCTCAGGTATGTCTATGTGCTGAGGACAGTGCTGCTTACACTTGCCACACTTCACACACTGTGATGCAAAACAAGGATCCTTACGCATACCCATATTCTGAGCAAATGCGAACCTTGCAGAAGTCTTTCCCTCTATTGCTGTTAAGTTGTAATAGTAGAAGTTTCCAGGGATATCTACTCCCTTTGGACATGGCATACAGTATCGACATGCTGTACAGCCCACCTTCTCATTGGCTCTGATAGCCTTTACTACCTGCTCTATTACTTTCATATCATCATCAGTAAAGCTTCCTACCTCTGCCTCTGATGCAATGCGAATATTCTCATCCACCATCTCAAGTGAATTCATACCAGATAATACACAGGTAACACCTGACTGATTCCAAAGCCATCTAAGTCCCCACTCTGCTGGACTATACGGTCTTCCGGACTCTTTCATAACCTTGAGAGCCCCATCTGGAAGCATATTTACAAGCTTACCACCACGAAGAGGCTCCATAATGATAACTGGAACTCCTTTTTTCTCTGCTGCCTCAAGACCTCTACGACCTGCCTGACTATGCTCATCTAGGTAATTATACTGTATCTGACAAAAATCCCAATCATACGCATTAAGGATTTCAATGAACATATCTGTATCACCGTGATAAGAAAAACCTATCTGCTTAATACTGCCATTCTTTTTATGCTCAGCTATCCAATCCTCCATACCGATGGCCTGAAGATTCTTCCACTCCTGAACATCAGTAAACATATGCATAAGATAGTAATCAATATAATCAGTCTGAAGTCTAGATAATTCTTCCTTAAAAGTCTTATCTACTGCAGCAATATTGTGAACCATGTACTGTGGAAGCTTAGTTGCAATACTTACCTTGTCACGCATATTGTTCTTTGCAAGAATCTTACCAAGGCACTCCTCAACGCCAGGATATACATAGGCAGTATCATAATAGTTAACACCCTGCTCTATGGCTCTTAGAACTTCCTTTTCAGCCTTTTCAAAATCAATCGATGCACCATTTTTGGTAAATCTCATACAACCATATCCAAGCTGCGATATTTTATTACCATATTTATCTTCTCTGTATAACATACTATTTCCCTCACTATACAAAAAACAACTATTACTATTCTATCAAAATATCATACAGTATCTATACAATATATTTCCTGAAAAATTCACATTCATCATCATTGCAGATTCTGGCTTCCTCAAGCTTGCAATTAACATGAAATACATGAGCTATATCCTCTCGCTCCTTGGAGCCATATATCTTAAGCTCGCTTGGAACTCCCTGACTTTGTAAAAGCTTGTACATAGGCTCAGCCTTTGGAAGCAAGAAATCATTGACAGCACTCATTATAAATGAAGGAGGATAACTACTGCTTATATACTTATTGGCATCTAACTGCTCTAAAACATGCTCAGGAACCGGCTTATCAATACCATCCACGTACTCTAACAGACATTCATTTTCATCTTTGTTCTCAAGTACGTCTGTTTTAACATCATATTCACCGCAGTTAAGACCTAGAGCTCTAAGCTTAATATCTGGTACCATAAAATCAAAAAGCTTTGCAAATTCCGGGTTAGTTACAACAGTTCCATAATGACTGGCTATCTGAGCACCTGCAGAGTCTCCTACAATAATAATATTGTCTCTGTCAGCCAGGTACTTTGCTCCTTTATCATATACAAAAGTCATAGCAGCATTAACATCTTCTACTGCACATGGAAACCTGTTTTCTGGAGCAAGTCTATAATTGATATTGACCACTGTGAATCCACGTTTCGCTAGCTCCATACAGTAAAACTGATATATTTCCTTCTTACCATATACCCATCCGCCACCATGTATATTTACTATGGTAGGAAGTGGCTTTGTCGCTGATTTTGGAACATATATATCTAGCAAATTCGCTTTGCCATATGGACCATAGGATATATTGTCATACCTTTTAATCTCTGCTGGTGTCTTAAGTCCTCTGTCACGTTTAGCATCAGATATTGCCCACCAAAATCTAATACTTCGAACTGTTTTGCTTAATCTCACTTTGTAACCCTCTTATTTCAATAATTCTTATGGAAGTATATGCCCTGCCAAAAGGTAAAGCTTATACCACTCTTCTCTCGTAAGTTCAATGGCCGCACCACTAGCAATATCTAAAAGTCTTTGCTCGCTTGTTGTACCTGTTACAACCTGCATACCTGCTGGATGACGAAGAATCCATGACGTGGCTATACCAGTTGCTGTAACATTATACTTTTCTGCAAGCTTATTAATCTCTTCATTCAGTTCTTTGTACTCAGGATCCCCAAGGAATACCCCTCTCCAATTGGACTTTTGGAAAGGACTCCATGCCTGAATAGTTATATCATGGAGTCTACAGTAATCGAGAACACTTCCATCATGATCTACTGATCCCTCAGAATCCATATTGACCTCCATACCATTAGCAATCATATTGGATACAGGAATACTAAGCTGCATCTGATTGATATGAAGAGGCTGCTTGACATACTTCTTAAGTAGCTCTATCTGCATTGGTTTATGGTTAGATACACCAAAATGTCTTACCTTACCTGCTGCCATTAACTCATCAAAAGCGGCTGCCACTTCTTCAGGCTCCACTAATGCATCCGGTCTGTGTAATAGAAGAATATCAAGATAGTCTGTATGAAGTCTCTTTAAGCTCTCATCAACAGATTTTAAAATATGCTCCTTTGAAAGATCATAGAATCCATTTCTAATACCACACTTAGACTGGATTATTAAATCCTCCCTTTTAATACTGGTATCGTCACATAAGCTCGCTCCAAATATACTTTCACTTTGTCCACCACCATATATGTCAGCATGATCAAAGAAATTAAGGCCCATATCGAGAGCACTATGAACAAAAGCGTTCATTTCTTCCCTGCTTTTCTCACTTAGTCTCATACATCCCACTATTACTGATGGAGCCTTTATACCAGTCTGTCCTAAATCAATCTTTTTCAATATTTAATCCTCGTATATCTATATTACCTGTTAATTATTCCACGTGAGATAATCTCTCTCGAATATTTTGCATTTTCCTATCAAGCTCGGCACTTTGCTCTGCACAGTCTTTGAGTTCTCCTGCTAATTGGACAGCCAGATCTTCTGATATTTTTTTCTTGTAACGAAGCTTGTGCTCAAGACTAGCCCAGAAATCCATGGCGATGGTACGAAGCTGTACCTCAACCTTCATGTTCTTTTTTTCATTACGAAGAAAGATAGGAACTGAAATAATAAGATGAAGAGATCTGTAGCCATTAGGCTTAGGGTTCTCAATGTAATCCTTCTTTTCAATAAGCGTAATATCATCCTGCTTTAGTAAACAATCTGCCAGCATGTATATATCCTCTGGAAATGAACACACTACTCGAACACCTGCTATATCATGAATATTTTCTTCTATAGCTTCTATGTTAAGCGGTATATTCTTATCACGAACCTTCTTGGCCAAGCTTTCATTGGATTTAATACGTGACTTAATGCTTTCTATAGGATTACGATCATATTCCAGTGAAAACTCCTCGTTTAGAACCTTGAACTTGGTCTCTATCTCCATAATCGCGCACTTGTAATATGTAAGAAGCGTATTCATTGGTTCCATATTTCTATGAAGCATATCCATAAACTCATCTGTCATGATATGCTCTCTAAAAAACTCTTCTCTTTTATTTAAAATAATCTCTCTAAGTTCCATCAATAAGCCTTCCTTTCTAATCAATCCTAGAGTTAATATCTCATGGTAGCTTTATCCCTTTACAAAGATACCAGCTTTCTTTGCTTCATTTCGAATAAAAGCTGCTGCCTCCATGTATGTTTCATAATCAGGGAGATGCTCCACGAACACTGGAGTATCTGGTCCTAGCTTCTCTGCCATAGGTAAAATCTTCTGATAATCAAGGGTGCCCTTGCCTGGCATGGTTTCATGTATAACTGCTGTATACGCCCTTTCCATGATACTGTCCTTGCAATGAATACTCTTAATGTATGGTCCAAGTAAATCAAAACAGTGTGCCACAAAATCAGTGCTCTTTACGTATCTTTCTGGGCAATTAATCATATTAACAAAATCAAGATGTACTCCGAATCTCTCACGGTCCACATCCTTTATGAGCTTTAGATACTGCTCTGGTGAATCAGGACATACCCAAGGCATAGGCTCTATTGTATAGAATGTATTCTTTGGATTAACGGCATCGATAATCTCTCTGACGCTATCAACTGCAAGAGCATAAAAATCGTCACTATAATTTTCTATATCAAAGGTATCCCATGCCACGCTGCTGCGGCTTCCGATAATATTTACACAGCACTTTGCCTCCATTTCATCAGCAAGAGCGAGCTGGCTCTTAGCATAATCCATGGCGTCTTTTCTAATACTGTCATCTGTAGACATAGTATTACGCCATACCCCTACCTCGCCGATAACAAGATCTGCTTCCATGGCTGCTTTCTTGTACTGCATACGCGTGTCTGTATCACTACTAGAATCAACTGGACAAAGAACCGTCGAATATCTAAGACTCTTAGCCAGACTGACCCACTCTTCTGGAGTATCATATGGTTTTTCTATTGCTCCACCTATTCTCATTGTCTACCTCCAAAACTAAAAGTCTCTTTTATGAATAACACTACTGTCCATATTCTCAAGGCTGGCCACACCTGTTCTTTGCATAGTAGCCTTCAGTTCATTATTCATTTCTATCATTTTATCTCTTACGCCCTCAGCACCATTATCCTTGAGTGGTGGCATAATAGCTCGTCCAACACATACTGCGTTGGCACCAAGCGCCAGTGCCTTATACACATCCATACCACTTTCTATACCACAGTCCACAAAAATAGGAATACGACCACCTATTACCTCTACTATTTTAGGTAGTATCATAAGTGGTGGAATCGCATAATTCATAATACCGTGGTGATGAGAAACTATGATACCAGCTGCTCCTATCTCTAGCGCCTTTCTGGCATCTGTCTCACTAAGAATACCCTTTATTATAAATGGAAGCTTGGTAGCATTTACAAAGCTCTTTAATTCGTCAAATGACTTAGGCTTCATAGGAAGTCCACATACATTGTCGTAGTCGCCATTGCCAGAAAAAGCATGGTCAATATCCATACCAAGACCAAAAGCTCCTGCATCCTCAGCTTCCTTCATTTTGGCAAGAACCTTGGCATTATCACTATGAGGCTTTACCATCTTAATAACCTTGGCACCTGTTTCACACATTGCCTTTATCTCTGACTCCTCACCCATACCAGAAAAGCAAAGGGCTCCAGCAAGCTTTGCACCCTCGGCCATTTTGGCCATACCATTTTCAGTTGTACCATCAAGATGAGATAGTGCTGCTGTTGCTATTGGCATTTGGAAAGTCTCGCCAAAAAGATTTATACTTGTATCTGCTTTTTTACCGTCGATATGACGCATTTCAAGAAGAAGACTATCGAAATAGTCTCTGGTGATTTGATTAGAATCGTACTTATTATTAGCTGTACTCACTTTTTAACCCCCTTAGTTTTCTTAATAATTAAACTGTTAAATCTCCTGTTTCAAAGGGTATAACCTTTGATAATTCTGATAGACTGGTTTCTATCTGACAGCCTATCTTACCAGCGCTAAAGTATATGGTCTCGTACCCAGTAGCCGACTCATGAATAGTTGTTCTAAAAAACTTTTTCATACCAATGGGTGAACAGCCTCCATGCACATATCCAGTAAGAGGTAATAGCTCCTTTTGTGGAATCATTTCAATATTCTTCTCACCAACAATTTTTGCTGCCTTTTTTAAGTCAAGCTCCTGATTCACTGGTATAACAAACACATAGTGGGCTTTTGTCTTACCAACTGTTACCAGAGTCTTAAATACCCTACTAGGATCCTGTCCTAGAAGACCTGCTAACTCCACGCCGTTAGTGCATTCTGTATCGAGTCTACGAAATTCATATACTGCCTTTTTATTATCTAATACTCGACATACATTTGTCTTATCATCTTTTTTCATTTACATATTTTCCTACTTATTTTTTATGTATTTATACTATTTTAATAATAGCATAAAAGTGGTGTCAGAAGAATCTGGCACCACTTTTCTTTATGTTTGGGAGAGAAATAAATATGTCTATAATTAATCGAGGTCGTCCTTATTACCAAGTGTTACAGTTGTTGTTCTAGCTTTGTAGCCCGTTGTAGCATTTCGGTAAAATACTACTTCAACTGATTCGCCTTCCTCATAGCATGCCAGAATCTTCTGGAGCTGCTCCATGGAAGTTATGGCCTGTCCATCAAATGAATAAAGGATATCACCCTTTTTTAGCTTGGCCTTTTCAGCTCCTGAACCATCAAATACCTTTTCAATATATACGCCTGATGGAATACCATAATAAGCAGCACCCTGCGCTGAAATATTGGAACCTGATATACCAATACATCCTTGTCTATCTTCAGCAACCTCATATCTTGTCTGCTTCTGCATAAGATTTTCGATTATAGGCTTAGCTGCCGATATTGGTATAGCATAACCCATACCCTCTACTGTACTGCCACCAATCTTGTTGGAATTGATACCAATAACCTCTCCAGCCATATTAAGAAGAGCTCCACCTGAGTTACCCTGATTAATAGCTGCATCTGTCTGAATATAGAACGATGTATTACCATTACTACCCATATCCATCTCGCGGTTAAGAGCACTTACAACTCCCGCTGTAACTGACTGTCCATATCCAAGTGCATTACCTATTGCTACTACTGACTCACCAACCTTAAGATTGTCAGAATCACCTATTACTGCAACCTTAATTGCATTTCTGGTGCTATTATCAATATCATCAAGTGACACTGCTATAACAGCCAAATCCATATTGGCATCGTAGCCTTTTACTCTTGCTGCTGCCTCGCCATCATTACAAAATGTAACTTTGAGCTCGTCATTATCCGCAACCACATGATTGTTGGTAGCAATAAGAAGCTCCTCATCATTTTGACCAATTATAATACCAGAGCCCTTGGCTTCACCCTGAGCAGTATAATTATAATATTGATAGGTCATGTTGTTTGTAATCGATACAATGGCTGGCATAACCTCTTCAACAACCTCAGTCACATCACTACCTACAACCACTGTTGTATGAGTATCCAGTAGTTGGGTACTTGGTACTTCACCGTCAACTGCCTCCAGTCCAGCATCAATTACCTCATTTGATGCTTCTTCGGTAATATCTTCTGTTTCCTCTATTACAGTTTCGCTTTCTTTCACAATAGAATATCCAAGAGCACCTGTTACCTCGATACATGCTCCTATTGTAATTACAGCAAAAACTCCAAAAACTATTCCACAAAATCCCGCTAGCATTATTTTTTTAAATGTCTTCATTACCACGCCTCCTTTGCCAAAAAGATCTTGTCTTTATGCCCTTATTATATTCCATTAACTTAAAATAAACTTAAAAAATTATAAAACCGTGATCTTTTTTAGACCACGGTTTAAATGTATTTTACAGATACATGGGTATATGTATAGTAAACTTACTTCCTTTATTTTTACCTTCACTTTCAATGGAAAGAACCTTGTCACTTCCTGTAAATATCTGAAGTCTTTCTATAACATTACCAAGACCTATTCCATTGGATGAAGAACCCTTTTTCTCATTCTCATAGGTTCCAGAAAGTATTTTATCTATGATGTCCTGCTCAATACCTACACCATTGTCTGAAACCTCCAGACATACTTCGCCCTCCGACTGGTATACCCTAAGCTTAATCCTTCCTTCCCAGTCGATATCTCGTATTCCATAGTTTACTGAATTTTCGATGAGTGGCTGAAGTATCATACTAGGAACACGAACAGAAAGCACCTCTTCATCAATATCCTTTTCATAATTGATTTCACCTGTGAAACGCACATTCAGAATATATATATATTTATCAACCATCTCAATCTCCTCCGCTATGGATGCATCAAGATTGATTTTTTTGATATTATAACGAAAAAAGTCCGCCATATTCTCAATGAATTCTGTTGTTTTATCAGCCTCCTCCATCATGGCAAGCTGCGCACCTGCATTAAGAGTATTGAATAAGAAATGAGGATTAATCTGCGCCTGAAGGGAACGAAGCTGTACCTCTTTCATACGGCTTTCCATAACAAGCTCATGCTCTTTAAGCTCACTCTCTCTAAGCATACTGTCCTTAAGCTCTTCGATATACTGTTGGATACTGTCCACCATCTTATCAAAGGCACCTGCTACGACTCCTATTTCATCGCCATCGATATCGGTATCAATAGTAACATCAAACTTACCATCCGCAACCTGAAGAGCTGCCTCAGAAAGATTTTTAAGAGGCTGCGTCATACCTCTGGTTATGAAAAACAGCATCGATACATTGATAATACCTACAAGAACAAGGATCGATACGGTAATAATCTCCATGGAACGAAGAGAAGTCAGGAGCTGACTATAGTTAGCATTGTTCCTTTTGAACTGTTCGTTATTAAGCGCTGCAAGACAGTTCTGAAGATCAATATACAAAACGCTTGCGTCATCATAATACTCCCTATACTTTTCAACATTACGACCTCGCTTGGCCTGAATAGTATCATCAATAATTGCAAGATATCTTTCGGACTGATTAATAATATTCTTCTCCATCATGGAAAAGCTTGTATTATCAGGATTGCTGTCAATAACATCCATACAATTCCTGTAATCCTGAGTGGCAATATAGTAATTATTAAGTGCCACCGAGCCCTTATTCTCAAGATATTCTTTTGTAGAATTCTGGATATTGGTAAGGTAACCTGCAAGCTCATTGAGCGTAATGTTATTAGAATAAATAGTATCTATTCGATTAATCATGACATTAATATTGATGTACATGAATACATTCATGACAAGAATAACTATGATAGGAATAAGAAAGGCTATCATCATCTTGTTTTGAATGGAGGTGTTGTTCCATTTATCACGCATATAATTAATCATCAGTAGCTACCTCCTCACTGGATAAAGCACTGGTGGCCTTGTCATAATCATATACGTCTATATCAACTGAAACAAAGGAACTGGTATAACCATGTTCATGAAATTCATCAAGAGCCCCTATTGCAAGGACACCCATTTCACTGGTATCAATGGTTACCGTAGAAAAAAGAATCTTTTTGACAATAGCATCAAGTGTTGCCTCATCGGCATAATATCCAACGATGGCTGTCTCGCCAACCTTGTTATAATCAACAACTGCCTGGTATACACTCTTAGTGTACATACTATTAAGACAGATAATTACCTCTGGCAATTCAGAGCGTTCAAGAAACATACCTCGAATCAACTCATCAACACTAAACGCATCCCCTGAATATATACGAGTTGTAGTAATATTGATTTCTCTGCCTGTTCTGGTATCATGCTCCTCTACATACTCCTCAATACCCATAATAAGAATATTGAGAGCACCTTCTGACATATCACCATCTATAAGAAGCTCTACCTCTGTGACTGGAAGCAAGGAATCGCTGGTTGCTGCAACTATCTGAGAGCCATATATTCGTCCAAGCTCATAGTTATTGGCTCCAACAAAGCACTGTCTTGCAGAATAATCCATATCCTTCTGCAAAATAGTAACACCTATACCTTCATCTACTGCTCGGTCTATTAGCTCAACAACTCCCTCGGAGGCTCCTCCACCATATATGATGCCATCCACTGAAGAATTCACTGCTATTCGCAGTAAATCCTCAGTAGAATAGTTAACACCCAAAGTATCTGATAAATCCTCAAGATATATGTTCTGTAAGACCGCTTCTTCTTTGGCTGCCTCGTAAACAGCCTGCCACAAAGCCTGATCCCTGTCATCAGCTATAAATACATAGTGCTGATTGTAATCGATATCACTCATGGCATCGATACTGTTAGTAAATCTCATCATAAGTGTAAAAACAATGACTGTGGCAACAAGAAGAATAAACATAAGAACCATTGCAGCCATAATAAATGTGAAGGACTGCCCCATATTGCCATTATTCT
Source organism: Lachnospiraceae bacterium (assembly GCA_045600085.1). Taxonomy (GTDB): domain Bacteria; phylum Bacillota; class Clostridia; order Lachnospirales; family Lachnospiraceae; genus NK4A136. The sequence continues at coordinate 17,565 of JAZRXF010000146.1, read as the reverse complement.
TTTTTTCACTTACTTTTTTAAGATTCATACTACTAACTTATACTATTTCTTTTTACGCTTTAAATAAATAACAAGACCAATTAAGCCATAAATAACAGGGATAACACCTATTACAAATACACTGAGAATAGTTCCCTGGCTTCCATTAAAGAATAGGTACTCATACTTAAGATTCTTAGGATGAATTGCTAGGTTACCATCGGCCCCCTTTGTAAGGTAAGAAAGTGAGTTAAGTAACACCTCCTGATTACCACCTGATACCATCTCATTCATATTGTCATCAAGTATGGCGTCTGATGCTACCCATACAATCTTTGAGTTAACACCATCAACTGTCTCATCAATAGCGACTGCATAAGCAAACTGACCAGTAATATCGCCCTCTTCCTTGTTGTATGAATTTGTCATTTTGCTTTTAACATAAGCTTTTGGTGATGAAATAAGTAATGGAGTAACTGATAAGGTATCTCTAAGATCACTGTTAACAACAAGACCCTGTGGTGCAAAAAGCATTACATAATAGCCTGCATTGGCAATAGGCTCAACAATCTTGTGGTCTGTATAACCTGTAATCATGACTGCAGGAGTATTACCAGCTATTAAGCTGCTGTCACCTTCCATAACATAACCATGAACAGCCGACACACCATAATAGTTCATGAGCTCTTCAATATTGTGATGCATATCTCCATCAGTAGGATAGGTTACAGCCATAAGCTTTCCACCCTTTTGAAGGAAATCGAATATTAATGCTTCCTCTTCCCTTGATATATCACCTTCTGGTGCACAAAGGAATAAAATATCAGCATCATCAGGTATTGTTCCCTCTGTAACTATTGATAAATCCTTAATATTAATATTCAGCTTTTCTATGGCCTGAACATAGTCTGAAGACATAATTCCTTCACCATGACCATTAAGAATATACATATTGGCAGAAGAACCAAAAGCCACATAATCAACGGCACTTGTAATACTGCTGTCACCATAGAAGAATACTTCTACCTGACTACCATATCCATCCACGTAGTCCTGAGTATAAAGCTGATTTCTCTCGATAAATCTTGCTCTATCACCACATACAATATACAAACTGTTGTCAGCCACTGTCTCACGGTTTTCGGCCTCAGCAATATCATTTACAAACTTGGAATACTGTGTAGGATCAACTCTTTCTACCTTGATATATGCACTAAGTTCATCATATCTCTCAAGGAAATGCTGAAGATTAACATCTTCATTGCCCTCTGTTACTAACCAGTAAATAGTTACTTCTTCAGTTAGCTTTTCTGCTAGGCTCTTTGATAAATCAGATATCTCATATACCTTATCCGATGTGATATCCTTCTGAATCATGGACACTGGAAGCTTTGATACACCTATGTTTAATATAATAACTACTGCTACAAAAAGTACTGTTGCAACCAGGCTGTATCCACCCATTTTGAATTTTCTTGTTTTCATATCGTTCTTAATAGAAGAGGTAATCTTTTTGTCTGACATTAGCTCCACCTCCTCTTCTCAAGAGACTGTATTGTTAAATATACAAATATAGCCGTAACAGATAACAGATAAAATACTCCTGATAAATCAAATACACCATTAATAAAGACGTTGAATCTTTCAAACAAAGAAATCTTTTCCATTAATCTTGGCATAAGAGCTATAAAAAGCTCCTGATTCATCATGTACACAGCTGTAAGAATAGCTTCTATTACAAGACCACCTGTGATAGCTGTAAATACACTTCCTGTCATAATCCTTATGATGCAGGCAAATAAGACCACAAACACGCTAAGTCCTATAAATGAACCCATTGCTGATACTCCTGTGTATGATGCAAGAGTCGCAATAAAATAATTGATAAGCATCACTACAAAACAAAGTCCTGCTGCCACTGACTGGCTTTCACATATCGATGATATAAACATACCAATTGAAAGCAGGGCCATACCAAGTAAGAAAAATGCTAATATAGCGCTGTACGCTTCAACCATATGTACATCACCAAATGCTGATAGGATTAATGGATAAATACACATAATTGCAAGGGGTGCCAGGAATACTACTAAAAGTGCTAAGAACTTGCCAATAACAATATCCCTTATGCTAATTGGAAGAGAATAAAGAAGCTGGTCAGTTCTCTGTTTTTTCTCCTCAGCAAAAATTCTCATAGTAATAATTGGAACTATAATCAAAAATACAAAGCTGATACTAAATATAACTGCCTCATATCTTGTGAGAAGATTTCTGACGTTATATATCATTACATAAATACCAGCAAATAATAAAAGGAATAAGCCAAATACGTAGCCTGAAAGACTAGTATAATATGAGCTTATCTCATGCTTAAATACCGCCTTCACTATTTTTCCTCCTTAGTGTCTATATTTTCAGCCTCCGAAGGTGTTCCAGTAAGCTCAAGGAATATATCCTCAAGACCTGCTTTCATACTCGTGAGCTCATAGATAACTTTTTTATTATCAGCAAATGCAAAGAAAATATCTGCTATAACATCATCACATATATTGGTATAACCTAAACTAATACGAACTTTATTGGCCATGATATTATCACCCTCTATAGAAGTGATTCGTGGATTAACGACTGCTTTAATACCTGACAGTATTTTTTCACATTCTTCCTTCGTGGCACCAACAACCAAATGAATACGATTGTCTCCTGCAAATCTTGCTTCAAGATTCTCAGGTGTATCGATGGCTACAAGTCTACCCTTTGATATGATAATCAGCTTATCACATACAGCACTAACCTCTTGGAGAATATGGCTTGATAAAATGACCGTATGATCTTTACCAAGGTCACGAATAAGCTGTCTTATTTCCAGGATTTGTGCGGGATCAAGGCCTACTGTTGGCTCATCTAAAATAATAATATCTGGATCGCCTATAATAGCCTGGGCAATACCTACTCGCTGCTTATATCCTTTTGAAAGATACTTAATAAGTCTGTCTGCCACATCAGTAATACCTACTCGGCTCATTACCTCTTCTACATGGGCCTTTCTTTCCTGACGAACTATACCTTTGGCTTCGGCCACAAAGTTAAGATATTCTCTAGGAGTTCTTTCCATATATAATGGTGGTTGCTCAGGGAGATAACCTATTAACATCTTGGCATATACAGGGTCCTGATAAATATCAAAATCACCTATGGTTACTGTTCCTTCTGTTGCAGCAAGGCAACCTGTCATAATATTCATGGTTGTACTTTTACCTGCACCATTTGGACCAAGGAATCCGTACACGCCCTGTTCTTCGATGGTAAAGCTAATATCACGTACACCATTTTTTCCATTGTAAAGCTTTGTAATATTTTTTACTTCTAATATACTCATTGCTTTTTCCTTCTATATATTTATTCTGGGAAATTAACACAGCCCTGAAGCCATATTGTTCCCTTAAAACGTCGTCCGACTTCTGGTTCGCCTACAACGTCTAATTTATTAACACAAACATCGAATATGAGATCATTTACATTAAGTGTTAGTACATACACCTCTTCACTAGTGTATCTATTTTGTACCAATTCAACCGATGTAATCTCACCGAGGATAGAATACAAATCGCACTCAACACCATAAGGCATAAAACATGTATCCACAAGGGAGTAAATATCTTCTTCCTGAACCCTTACATGAACATTATTTATTGTGTCCATATCGGAAATGGTAAGACTTTCTATGGCCTGCTCATTACCACTTACTGCCTCGCGAAGCATTCTGCTTTTACGCATATTATAATCATATGTACGTCTTATCTCTTCTTCATTTTTAGAAATAGGAAGAAGTATTGTACCCTGATCGGATAAACCAGCCAAAGTAAGACTAGTACCTCGAAGTGGAAGCCTGTCTGTATTAAGATACTTCATATAAGTGATAATCTTGCTAACAAAAAAGATAAGTGATATTCCTATCTTATAGTCATCAACAACTCCAGCAAAGGATAACTTCTCCACTTGCTTTTCGATGGACACATCCTCATAGGTACTTATACCCTTGCCATCAAGATATGGAAAATAGTAGTCGAAAATAAACTTGTTATTATCATCATACTCTCCACGTACGCACACACCTATACGCTCAGCAACTTCAAGATGATACTCGCTATAAAGTATATCATCGTCTATGGTAGTATATGCTTTTTCCTTGGCATCCCTGACAGCCACATTTATTATTTTATTAAGATCCTGTCTGGTTCTTGCTTTGCTGAATCCTACAGCACGTAGATACTTATGTAACATATATTGTCCTCAAATATTAATCTCTTCGATTCATAATAGTATAATAAACATCCGATGAAAATACCCTTAATTTTTCTCCTAAAATCTGTCCAGGAATATTATCATTATTAACATTTATTAATATTTTTTCGTAATCGATATTCTGGCTGGCATATTCAATAGCCATAGTAGCTGCAAGAAAGGCATAGCCCTTTCTCTGATGCTTCTTATTAATAGCATAGCCAAGCTCTATATTAGGGTTGTCACCAAAGCTATCACGAGGAGTAAAACCTACAATGCCAATAAACTCGTGGTTTTCTACGAGTTCTATGGCCCATAGTCCATAGCCATAAAAATCATATACGTCGTGAATATACTTTTCGATTACACTACCAGCTTCTGCCTTGTTATCAAAGAAAGGTTCTAGGCTGTCACCAGCTTCATCATATAGCTTGCAAATATCATCGGCATCAAATGAAGTAAACTCCCTGATAACTATTCTCTCCGAGCGCATAATAACCAGTGGCTCATTTTTACTTCTGGCAATAACAAGATTAATATAATCCTTACCAAGAACCTCTGATAATATTTCTTGTCTGTCAGCCCTATCTTTCGCATTACCAATTCTAAGTTCATCCTCCTTATCAAGAAGGGCGCAATACCTGGCTTTACTGGTATCCTTATCCCTATTCTTATCATTAAGAAGAAGTATGCATGGTATCCCTTTGCTTTGATACTCGGATAACAAATCTATATTGTCTGTAATCATTACGCCTGATGGACTAATCGACATATTCATTCACTCATTTATTACTAGTTAATCAATCAATTATATCACAAATAGACAATACACATATATAATGGTACAATCTTGCAAGCGGTAGTTTACCTAAATATGAAACACGGGGAAATTAGTGTTAAAAGAAGGGAGATTATAATGGAAGAAAACAAAACCGAAGTTTCTACTGAAAATATCAGTACAGAAACAGTAACTACTACTGAAACTACAAAGAAGAAATCTAAGTTTCCAGTTGTACTAGTATTAATCCTTGCATTTGTAGCTATTATAGCAGTAGTGGTTGCACTCAATTTCAAAGTTGTTAAAAACACTATTAAAAAGGCTACATTGTCCGATGAAGCATACGCCCAGTATATTCTGAAAGAAAATGCAAAACAGGGTGCTGAGTTCTACGGTAATATGTATGATAAGAACATACTTAGTATCTTTAAGGACAACATAGATGCCACATCTACTATATCGTTCCAGATCACAGAAGATGGTTTCGATTTCCTTGAGGATAATGATGTTGACGTTGATGAGATCGAGGATATAGAAATATTCAAGGATAAGATGGCTCTTAACTATACATGTAAGCATGATGGAGACCTTTCTTTTATATCTTTTGGATATTCAAGTGGCAAGGAATCTCTTGCTTCAGCCGAGCTTTTATTTGATAAGGCTAATCAGATGGTATATATCAGATTTCCTGAGTTTGGTTCTGATTATGCAGCTCTTGATCTTGAAGATTTCTACGACGATGATGAAATCGATGACCTTTTCGCTATCATAGACAGCATTGATGAAATAGGAAATATACTTATTCCTGCAGATCAGCTTGTAAGTATCATCGAGAGATATCAGGGTGTTATCATCGAGAAGATTGATGATGTTGAAATTTCTAAAGAAACCCTTGAAGTTGGAGATCTTGAGCAGAAGGTTACAGCCATTGAATTTGAAATGGATGTAGAAAAGCTTGCTGAAATCGTAGTAGCTGTTGCTGAGGAGTTCGTTGATGACGAGGAAATCATGCAGATAGTTGAAAATATCAGTGAGATAGAGTATATCGAAGATGCTGATGAATTTGTGGAAGACTATGAGCAGTTCCTTGAAGAGCTTGAAGATGAGCTCGATGATATTGATGAAGAGCTTGAAGACAGCGATGAAGAAGGAAGCGTAACATTCACTCTTTATGTTGATAACAAGGGAGAAGTGATTGGTTCAAAGATGTATTTCTATTCTGAATATTCTTACGAAACATACGACTGGGATAAGGATGATTACATAACTAGAGAAGTAGAAGATGAAATGGAATTCTTCTGTGGATATATTGTAAAGGGTGGTAAGTTCGCTCTTGAGATGTATGCTGATGAGAACGGCAATAGAGAAATGTCAGTTACAGGAGAAGGAAAGGCCAAGGGAACAAAGCTCTCTGGAGAGTTCACTGCTGAAGTAGACGACGAAGAACTAGAGCTTAATATTGATGATCTTGATTGGACCAAGTGGAGTCAGGGTATTGTAGATGCCAAGATTTCTATTAATTTTGATCAGTTTGGTAAGGAAGTTCCTAAGCAGCTTCGTGATCTTTCAATTGTTATAACAATAAATGGTTCAAAGAATACATATGGTGTTTCATTATGTGAGGATGATACTCTTCTTATGACAGCTGAGCTTACAAATACACTTAATAACAATGCCAAGATAAGTGTTCCTAAGAATGTAGTAGAAGTAACTGATGCAGATGATATCGCAGATTACATTGAAGATCTTGATTTCTCTAAGCTTGAAGATATTATCGACGATATGGACCTTCCTATCGATACTGATGATATAGTTGAAGAATTAGCTGAAGGTGTTGGTGTCTTTGTTGAAGACAGTCTTCCAATTGAGATATTGCTTGTTCCTGAAATAGGAGTTCCAGCTAACCCATATATCCCTGTTCTTGCAGGTATTATGGCACCTCAGATGATTAGATATATACAGCATGCTAATCGTTACTAGGATATGTTACTTGCATAACAATTTATAGCTTAATAAATAGGTTCTATAAATAATTAAAGCCCCTTGGAAATTAATCCAAGGGGCTTTTGTTAGTTAATAATAATTTTTAATTACTTGGAAAGCTGCATCTGAAGAGTAGCATAATCTGTTGATCTCCATGAGTCAGTTTCTTTATCATAATAGAGATTTAAGTAATCATATGAATAGTGCTTCTTGAACTTAATATCATCATCAAGGCTGAAACTGATGTAATGAGAATATGCATCATAAGTAGCTGTAAAGCCTACTGTTGTATCACCAAACATTGCATCACCTGTTAATGTAGTTCCATCAATATCTGTAATTTTGATTGAAAACTCACCAACATTGTCCTTACCAATTGTTACATCACCTTTATATGTACCCTTGAAGCTATCATCAATATCAACATAATAATTACCATTATCATCATAATTGTGACCATTATAAAGGTAGCTATAGTACCAGCCATCATCTTCATTGTAATAATATGTGATATTCATGTAGTACTGCTCTGTAATACCATCTGTAATCTTAATATCAACAGCAAGATTTCTCTGAGCTGAAGTATTGCTGATTGTAAAATCTGTAGTTGTATAAGAAACAACATCATCAGCTGTTACATCAAAATCATAGTAATAAGTATATAAAGCATTAAAATCACCTATGGCTGCTTCGAACATTACATCCTCAGCAAGAAGCTTCTCAACTTCTGGATCAAGCTCTGCACTATTTATTGCTAAATCCTCATAATTATAGTAATAAATTGAATCATGCTTAAAGCTCTCTATTTCATAACCATACCTATAAGAATCAGATTCAGCATATACATTACAAACTAATTCAAGATTAAGTTCATAAATATAATTATAATAATTAACTGTTACATCAACTGGGTAATGAACTGTTACATTACCATCTACTATTTCTGCTTCAGGATCCTTAATGGAAATATCTGTAATATCACCATCGTGTAAATTTATGTAGTAACTATCCTGACTAGTAGAATATACATAATCCTTTAAAATAGTAGAAGCCTGTTCATCGGAAAGTTCATATTTAACATTTACTTCTTTGTCTTCCTTCTCATCAGCCTCTGTTTCTTTGACCTTCCACTCTTTGTTCTCGCTGTCATACTTCATTGTTACAACATAGTACTCAGTATATTCAGCAATATCTGTTTCACACTGAAGCTCTACAGAAAGCTCTGACTTCTCCTTAGACTCTTCATTGTCATCGCGATCATAAACTACAAGGCTTGTAATATCACCCTTAAGAATGTCGTCCTTCTTGAACTGCTTTACTAATCTGTCAACAGCTGCGTTGCCGTATGTCTCTTTGTCATCATCATATGACTCTACAAGGTTTTCATCAGATACCTCAGGAAGAGACTTAAGTGGATTACCACAAGCTGTAAGACCAAGAGCAGCTACAAGCATTAAACCTGCTACTAAGCTTTTCTTTTTCATACTGTTTCTCCTTTTTGTATATAAATGTAACATCAAGCATATATATTAGAATTTATTTACAGTAATGTCAATTTTATTACATCACATTTGATATGAATTATTATGATTGTTTATATTCAAATCAAAAACAGGAAATGCAACCAGACTAATTGCATTTCCTGTTTAGTAGTTATTTCTAATAAATATAACTATTGATTAACTAATACTATCTTCCAAATAAGGTTCCGATGATTCCACGTCCAAGAGAGGCACCTACGTTACCACCCAGCTTCTTACCAAATTTACCAAATGAACCACCTACTGCCTGACCAACCTCACGTCCTACAGTACCAGCAGCTGTGCTTCCAACCTGCTTAATAGCATTCTTCTTGGCATTCTGCTTCTTGGCCTCTGCCCTCTCTTTTGCTTTCTTCTCAGCAAGAATTTCTTTTTCTCTGGCCTTTAGCTCTGCTGCCTCAAGCTTCGCTGCTTCCTTGGCTGCGAGTGCTTCTTCCTTCTCTCTTGCTTTCTGCTCTGCAGCTTCCTGCTTTGCTCTCTCCGCCTCTTCTCTTGCAGCCTCAGCAGCCTCGGCATCTGCCAGGTTCTTACGCTCTAAGAATTCATAAGCTGAATCTCTATCAACTGCCTCAATATATTTTAAATGAAGAGGACTTCCATCGATTACCTTTGTACGAGACGATGTATAATCAATGGCTCCCATCTTGCTTCTAGGTGGAAGAATCTTGGTATTCTTAACTACTGTTGGTATACCATCCTCATCGAGCACTGATACAAGAGCTTCTCCTATACCAAGATTGCTCATAACCTCATAGGTATCAAACTCAGGATTAACACGAAATGCCTGAGCTGCTATCTTGGCACCCTTCTGTTCTGCTGGAGTATAAGCTCTAAGTGCATGCTGAATCTTTGTACCAAGCTGAGATAATACTCCGTCAGGTATATCCTTAGGATTCTGTGTGATGAAGAAAATACTAACACCCTTGGAACGGATAAGCTTAACTACCTGCTCAACCTTCTCAAGAAGCTCTTTGCTGGCATTGTCAAAAAGAAGATGTGCCTCATCAAAGAAAAATACCATTCTAGGTTTTTCAAGATCACCTGCTTCTGGCATAAGCTCATAAAGCTCTGAAAGCATCCATAATAAAAATGTTGAATACATGGTTGGTTTATTAACCAGTGTCTGACAGTCGAGAATATTCATGAATCCCATACCATCATAATTAGTTGCAACCCAGTCTCTTATATCAAGGGCTGGCTCGCCAAAGAACAGTTCACCACCTTCATCCTCGAGAGCTATTACTGAACGGATAATAGCTGCAAGACTCTGTGGTGCCATATTACCATAGGTAGAGCTATATTCCTTACTATTTTCACTTACATATGTAAGCATTGAACGAAGATCCTTGGTATCTATAAGAAGAAGTCCCTCATCGTCGGCAATCTTGAATACTACCTTAAGTACTGCTGACTGAGTATCATTGAGCCCAAGTACTTTGGCAAGAAGAAGAGGTCCCATCTCAGAAATGGTTGTACGAAGTGGAAGTCCATTTTCTGAATAGATATCCCAAAAATTAACTGGATAAGAGCGATAAGTAAAGCCTTCTTCTTTAAGACCAAATTTCTCGATACGCTTCTGCATACTTTCTGAGTCTTCTCCAACCTCACACATACCTGCGAGATCACCCTTTACATCAGCCATAAATACAGGCACACCCATTTCACTAAAGGATTCAGCGAGTACCTTTAATGTTACAGTTTTACCTGTACCAGTTGCACCAGCAATCATACCATGCCTGTTGGCCATCTTAGGATAAATATAAATCTTTTCGTCCCCCGATTTACCAATCCAAATCTTATTTTCGCTTAACATCATAGCCTCCTATTTTTTAATAGACTTTTATATTGAAATACCTTTTGTTTTCTTTTACTATTTTATCATCAATATGTCTCAAGTAAAAGGAGAACAATAGGTCTAATGATAATAGGTAATAAAGATTTTGATACGCTTAATAATACATATGTAATGGGAATTCTAAATGTAACCCCTGATTCTTTTTCTGATGGAGGACAACATAATGAACTTGATGCTGCACTAAGATGTGCAGAAGAAATGATTAAAGACGGTGCTACCATCATAGATATAGGCGGTGAATCAACAAGACCTGGCTATGCTACTGTCTCAGCTGATGAAGAATTATCAAGAGTTATCCCTGTTATAGAGAAATTAAAAGATATCACTGATGTGCCTATCTCTCTTGATACATATAAAGCCGTGGTTGCCGAGGAAGGTATCAGGGCTGGTATTCATCTTGTTAATGATGTATATGGATGTGCAAAAGACGAAAAGATGGCTTCTGCTATAGCCAAGTACAATATTCCTTGCTGTCTTACCATAGAACCTGATGAAGTAAATGCTGAGGGAATACTCCCAGAAAGATTTGGTGATATACCAAAAGATAAGATAATACTTGATCCAGGTGTAGGATTTGGAAAAGACTATAATGGAAACCTAGTTGCTATAAAGGAGCTTGATAAGCTGGTAGCCATGGGATGCCCTGTGCTCCTTGGAACAAGCAGAAAATCGGTAATCGGACTTACTCTCGATGTACCTGTTGAGCAAAGAGTAAATGGTACTGTGGCAACAACCGTAGTAGGTGTTATGAAGGGCTGTGCATTCGTACGTGTTCATGATGTGAAAGCTAATTACGAAGCTATCAAGATGACAAGAGCTATAATGAATTCGTGATTATTTTTCCCAGTGTGGCAAAGTACCATCTGTGATGGCGGTCATAAGACGCTGCCTTACACCACTGGTATGCTTATTGATATCATCTAAAAGTTTTCTGATATAGCTTCTCTCTGATGTATGGTCAAAAGGACAGGGATTAGTCGCTACTGGCAAATCATATTTATTTCTAAATCCCACTGCTTCGGCGTTCGTCACAAAAACAAATGGACGGATAAGCTTTAAGCCTGTGTCCTCATAAACAGTAACAGGATAAAATGTGGAAAACCTTCCTTCATATATAAGTGAAAGCATCATGGTCTCTACCACATCGTCCATATTGTGAGCATATGCTATCTTGTTACAGCCTAGCTCTAAAGCCTTATTATTAAGGGCTCCTCTACGAAGTCTTGAGCAGAGCGAGCATCCTTCCTCTGAAATATGCTTATTAATATCTGTGCTTACTATGTGATACTGAACATCCAGCTTTTCACATAGTTTTTTTATTGGTTCCAGGTTGAATCCTTCATATCCAAGGTCTACAGTGATTGCTACAAGCTCGAATTTTTGGGGATAAAACTTTCTAAGTCCACTAAGTCCATACAATAAAGAAAGGGAGTCCTTGCCTCCGGATATTCCAAGAGCAATTTTATCTCCCTCTTCAATCATATTGTATGTATCTACCGCCTGTCTAACTTTGCTGTATAGCTGTTGCAATTTCATATACTATTAACCTTACATTCTCCATAGAGTGCACATTAATATTAGTACCATTCCATTATATTATCACGTGTGATATTCTTGACCCACTTACCACTTCTATAATGCTTTAGTACCCAAGGCCACTTCACAAACTCGTCAGTGCAAAGAAGGAAATAAACCCACATAACTGGGAGCTTAAAAACAAAGGCTGCAAGAAGTCCAAGTGGTACTGCATAGCACCACATATCAATGGTATCACATATAAATCCAAACTTGCTGTCGCCACCAGAACGAAATACTCCAGTGATAAGCGTAGTATTAACTGCTGTACCCATAATATAATAAGTATTAATAAGAAGCATAATCTTAAGATATCCTTTGGCAGTGTCCGTTAAATCAGCATATGTCAATGCAAATGGCATTACTATAAGTACAATTACTCCTCCGATAATAGCTGATATTACAGTTAGCTTCATCATACATCTTGCATGGTCCATAGCAGTATCCAGCTTACCTTCACCAATCTCATTACCAAGAATAATACTGGTTGCAGCACCTACTCCATAACAAAGAACTGTACCAAAGTTACGAACAACAGATACTACTGCGTTGGCAGCAACCACATCATCACCAAGGTGACCTAAGATAACAGAATACATAGTAAATGCAAGTCCCCATACCACATCATTTAAAAGTGCTGGAACTGAAAGCTTTACAAAATCCTTGAATAAAAGGTCGTTCTTAATAAACATGAACTTAAGGTTCATCTTAACATTATTACTTCTAACAGAAATAACAATACAACAGATGAGCTCTATAAATCTCGACAGCGATGTACCAAGGGCAACTCCCATAATACCTAGGCGAGGAGCTCCAAATAGTCCAAATATAAAAATAGTATTGAAAATGATATTGCACGTAAAGGCAATAATATTAACTACAGTACATATTGTAACTCTGGTAGCACTTCGAAGTACCGCCTTATAAACCTCTGATATACTCCAAAACAGGAAGCTAAAGGATACTACTCGAAGATATACAATACCAAGCTCCACAAGCTCTAAGTCATTAGTAAAAACCATCATAAAATAACGCGGCGCAAAGAATCCTATAAGGAACAGAAGGGTTGCAACCGTAATTGAAATCCTAAGAGCTATACCTTCCACCACATGGATAGCCTTGATATCTCCCTTTCCATAATACTGGGCACAGAGCATACCAGCTCCTGCTGATATACCATATAGGAACATAAAAAGAATACTTGTGGCCTGGCTCGCAAGTGATACTGCAGCAATAGCTTTCTGTCCCACAAAGTTAAGCATAATAACATCGGCACTACTAATAAATGCACTAAGAAGATTCTGAATAACTATTGGCCAGGTAAGACCTATGGCTTTTTTATAAAAATTTCTTTTATCTGTTTCATTAATTATCTCATTCATAATAAACATATATTATCAGTTTAATTCTTTTTTACAAGTACATAACAATTACTGAATATATTAAGACTAAATATAAAATCAAATAACCCCCTATGCCGTGATTCGCTTCGCAAAGAATCTGACACAGAGGGTTATATTGATATATTACAAAAAGGGAACAATCTTTAATTAATCCTGGTTAATAGCTGCTACTGGAGCACATATAAGATTACCAAGATCACTAACGGATGCATTGCTATTTACAAAGTAATCATTTTTCTCACCAGAATTGTCACTATGGTTAATGAAGATATATATAAGTCCTTCTTCAGAAACCTTGTAGCTAAGAACACCGTTTGTTCTAGCTGGATTAGACTTAAAAAACTGACCTGATGTTGTTGTAAACACATTGATGCCAGTAATATCATTTAAATAATCATATGCCATAAAATTATTGGATGACACTGCGTATAAACTAAAGCTTCCGCTTGCACCTGGAGTTGTAAGCTGAGTAACTAATGCCTGTGTTGTAGCATCAATATCCGTATTAGCAGCTATCTTTGGCTCACTAAGCATAAGGATAACAGCTGTTCTTACTGTATCACAAAGCTGGATATCAGCTGACACCTTGGCCTTCTCAGCATACTTAATGAGCTGTGGTGCGATGATACCTGTGAGTACACTTATAATCGCAATAACAACAATTATTTCGACAAGTGAAAAACCTCTGTTTCCTTTCATAATATTTTTTCCTCCAAATGATAAATATAATTTTATGTAAAAATAAAAAACATTAAATTCATATCTTTGTTAATCGATGTGTTATCGATGATATGAAGATAATGTTTTTTGAATTTACTTGCAATAGCTTTTAATTGAATAAGTATTTATAAAGCACGAATAAACAAAACCAAAATTTTTGAACATAAACTAATAAATCCAAAATTTTTTGTCACGAACCATTAAAAAATAAGGTTTTTTAGTGGTTATAAGGTCATTCGGGCCTTTATATAGTGGTTTTTTGATTGTTTTTACCTGGTAAACTCAGTAAAATCACGGCTGAAAAGATAAGAACAATTCCTATTAATTTAAATAGGTTTGCATCCTCATGGTATATCAATATACCAATTATTGCTCCAACTAAAGGTTCAACTGTGACTAATACTGCTGCCCTACCTGCCTCCATTTTTCCAAGTCCCCATGTATAACAAAGATAAGGAAGGACTGTACATATAATGGACGTTCCTATTATCCATGGAAGAACCTTAGGCGATGCGCCTCCTATAAGAGTTACCGGATTCCTAAATATTGGAAGTGTTATACCTGAGAAAAGAAATGTATAAAAGGTAACCGTAAGCGACGAATATTTCTTTACAGCAAAGCCTGCAAAGATTGAATATAATGCATAGCCAAAGCCTGCACCAAGACCTAGTAGCAATGCACCAGCAGTTAATCTGGTACCATTGCCAACAAGCCCTGCTACCAGAACACAACCAAGGAATGTTAAAATAAGTGCCACTATTTTCTTAAAAGTAATCTTCTCCTTAAAAACTAATGCGCTCATAAGCATTACAAATATTGGTGATGTATATAGAAGAACTACCGCAACTGCTGCTCCACTTCGTACAATAGAAGTAAAATAGCAGTAGCTGAAAAAAGTAAGACTGAAAATACCAGTTCCAATAAACATCCATATATCTTTAAGCTTAATCTTTAATAAGCTTCTGTCTTTTATGAGAAAAAATAAAAACATTAATAACACACTGGTCCATGACCTGAAGCACATAATATCAAAGGAATCATAGTCATACGCTGTTAAGCCCTTTATAAATATGCTTATTAAGCCCCAGCATATACCAGCCAGGAACACCATAATGGGCCCAAGTGTGCTGTTACTTTTCTTGTTTTCTATATTTATATCTGTCTTCATATCTTTATCCCTGTTATAATAATCTCTACCCGATTGGTCAACAAACACATTATACTCTTATACCCTTTTAGTTGATATGTTTTTTTATAATATGCCATTCTCCAATAATAAAAAGGAGATAGCCACCAAGTAAGGTTTCTATCTCCCCAATGATTTTTATTATATTTACTATAAGCTAAAGTCTGTATTAAAGCTCGATATGAAGATTCTTCTCCATACCCTTCTTTAGTGTAATATTGGCAACGCTACTTCCATCTACAAGCTCGTACTCACCGCGAACACCAGAAACGAGTACATTACCATTATCATCTGTCTTAACAGTAATATCTGTCCACCACTCATCCTTAATCATGCTCTTGAGCTTATGATAAGCTGGCTTAAGAGTATTGTCCTTCTTGATAAGACCACTAGGAGCATTAAGCCATGCACCATCAGCGAAGTCCCAACCAGTAACAGCCTCAACAAGTGGATGATCATAGAGAATTCTGTACATCTCTTCCCACTCTTTTGCCTGTCTTGCTTCACCTTCTTCTGTTGATGGCCACTCATCAACCTGCCAGTCATTAAGATCCACAATATAATCAGGCATAAGATCACCTGAGATAAGAGTATTCTCTGTAAAGTGAAGTGGAAGACCAAAATGCTCGTAACGCTTTAGAACCTCACGAAGCTTTTCCTCTCCCATGTATCCCTGATGCTGATGGGTCTGAAGACCAATTGCATTAATAGGAACACCTGCGTTAAGACATCCATCAATAAGAATCTCATAGTTAGTTGAAAGGTTAAAATCGTTAATAAGGAAGATACCATCTGGATTAGACTCCTTGGCAGCTGCAAATACTTCCTTAATAAGACCTACTCTACCCTTGTCCTTACAGATTCTTGTAATTGCATTGTCATACTTATCAAAGATAGGCATGATAACAACTTCATTGATAACATCCCACATATCAATGGTACCCTTAAAGTCTGTTACATCTCTATGGATACGCTCAAGCTGCTTCTTCATAATGGTCTCATTGTCATATTCCATAAGCCAGTCAGCACAACATGTATGCCAGCAAAGAGGATGACCCTTGGCAATTGCACCACGCTCCTTCATATACTTAGCTGTATTCATACGATCCTGTGTTAATGGCTCGCCTTCCTTTGGCTCAAAGAATCCCCAGTAAAATGGGAGTGTACCATAGTTGAATACATCAAACCACTTATCAACACGGTCCTTTACAAAGTTAATGTCAAAATTTGGCATATGAGTGAGGTCTTCACTCTTTTTCTTTTCTATTTCATCCTTATTGGCATAAAGCTGAATATCAAAGGCTCCACATCCAAAAAGGAACTTATGGTTAGTCTGCTTGAAACGAAGCTCCTTGTTCTTAATTGGATTGCCTTGCTTATCTGTTACGTGAAGAACTACCTCTTCAATTCTGTGCTTAGGGGTTGTACTAATATTCATTGGCCTTCTCCTTTACTATTAATATTATCTTCTAAGATGATGTTACTTATTTTTTATCCTGATATCTAATTATTTTATATATTAAACTGCTCATTATTTACTCTGGTAAATGCATGGAATTGACTATCTGCTCAAGTTCCCTTGAAGAAACAATACGACAGCCCTCACCTCTTGTTATAATCTGAACCATACCATCGGATGATGCCACGGTAATATCATATTTCTTACTATTATTATGGGCAAACCTCTCTATATACATATCCGCTGTCTGAGCAGTACGTGTATATATAACATGAATGTTGTGATAGTCAAATGCATCTATGCCCTTACCTGGAACCTTGTAAGCGTCAAATACAACTATTACCTCTTCACCAGTAAAGCCCTGATAGTTACACATGCTATCAAGCAGTGAATCCCTGGCACTATCGATATTATCCTTTGCTAGCTCCTTAAGCTCCTGCCATGCAAAAATTGCATTATAACCATCAACTAAAAGGTACTTGTCCTTCTGAGTAGAACCCTTGTACTCGACCTCTACTGCTTCTCTTTTTTTAGCTTCTCTATTTGCTCTTGCTCTATCAGCTGAGATACCCTTATGTGCGCTATATCCATTTCTGGTATTGGAATAAGCAACTTTATTTAATATCTCGTCTATTTCGTCAGTTCCTATACTGAGCTCATCAGCATTTGTATGATGCTTAATAACCTTCATTGTGCTAATGTCATCTTCGCGCTTCATACCATTGATGCAAGATGGAACATGCATATAATCGAACACTTCATACCAAGGAATAACTGTTCCTGCGCCGTGACTACAAAATAC
>JAZRXF010000145.1:0-23812 GCA_045600085.1 Lachnospiraceae bacterium | reverse complement strand
CTGCAGTTCTTTGTACCACAAACTCATTCTACTTTGGGATTCTTCATCCAAGTCGGCCATTAATGTTAAAAACTGTTCTGCCATGTTCTTACCCTCCTGGTTAATCAAATATTTTCTGATACTTTTTTCCTTTAAAGGTTGCACTGCCATCTAACTTGGTGTACTCACAATCCTCAAGATATGTCATACCCAGTTTTTCCATGACACGCCTACTCTTATTATTTTCACTGGCAAAATCTCCCTGAATCGCATGTACCGGATAATGCTCCCTCACATACTCTATAATTTTACTGCAGGCCTCAGGCACGATACCTTTTCCCCACATATCCTGGCGAATATTGTATCCTATCGTCCATATATCACCATCTTTTCCATAAAGTCCACCAGAGCCAATCAGTTCGCCCGTCTCTTTCCATACAAATCCATAGTCAAATTCCTTTTCTTTATTGTAAAGATCATTGATCCATATATCTGCATCATCTTCAGAATTATAATTAGGGTAAATCATATAACGTGTAACCTCCGGATTACCTGCCCATTTATATATTGCAGGCTTATCCTCCATGGTAATTGGTCTAAGTATCAATCTTTCTGTTTCAAGTATTGGTGGATAAAATTTCACTTCGCTCATATGTGTCCTCCTTATTTTTATAATTCAAATACAATAAATGGTATCTCCATCTCTTCTTTCGTATATCCTGCGTACACACCCTTAAATTCTTTTGCCTCTTCATGCGTGTTAAATACTGTTAAATCAGTTGTAGCAATAGCAATATAATCTCCAAGCATTCCATCTGCATTCGAATGTCTATCTGCTGTTCCAAACAATCCACTCTCATATACTTCTGCCTTAGTCAGCAAAATGAAATCCTCACCAAACTATCCATTATCTTATACTACAAAGCTTCCCCCTAAGCACATAACCTATCTTTTCATAGCAGGCATTCGATGCAACATAATCAGCATTGGTATAAAGCATTGGAATATACCCTGCTGCCTCTGCTTTCTTTGTTACCTGATATACCAAATGGTCTGCAAAATGTCTTCTACGATGTTCTGGTAATGTATATACAAGTCCTATCGACGCCATATCTCCATCCGGTGAATATCTGCAGCTAGCTACCTTTTTACCTTCTGCATTTTTCCAAAAATACAAATTACCTTCCTCGATATGCTTCTTCGCAGTATTTTTATATCCTTCATAATCTGATTTATCCACACCTGTTTCCTCGTGGAACTTTGCTACAAAGTCAGTTAATTCATCCAGATCATCTTCTGTACACTCATATATATATCCATCCACTTCTTCTGTTGGTGCTATAGGTGAAAGGCAATCGTATGCGAACATATTAATGTCAATTTTAAGATTCTTTCCTTCCCTTGTGGCTCTTTCAATGAAATATTCAGCTAGCTCATATTTCACATTGAAACTATGCTGTCCATCAAGAAGTCCATACTCTTCAGCTAGCTCATATGCTTTTATATAGTCATTCTCTACAGCGTCATCTGGTGTCCATATCCATACAGGAAACGGCTCACCCGAGAAGCATAAAATAACCTTCTCATGGTCGCTCAGTTTTATTTTGCAATCAAAGCCAAGTATCTTTTTTAATACGAAAAAAGTGTATTTATCACTATCTAATAATTTAAAATCTCTATCATCTACGTAATTATCCATGTATAATTTCCTCCTCTATTCATATATCCTAGAAATAATGTTCCATCAGTCTATCTACCCATTCAGGAACTACCGCATCCTTCTTATCATAAACCGGATAATATGGCTTAATATCCAACACAGCAGTTCCATCAATTGCATCTAACCCTTTCACAGTAAGTTTCGTATCTTCTACACTGACAATCTCTACTGATGTCATGCCGATTCTATTCGGTCTATCTTTACCTCTCTGTGAAAAGATTCCTACAAGAGGCATATCCTCTCTATTCTGTGGTCTTCTTTGAAGATGCTTCGCCTTGTCATAAACTGCTTTATCTAGGTGATAAAGAATAATGGCATGAGAGAAATCACTTAATCCTTCAAGGCCCGAATAATATTCCTCGTCAAGCTTTATAATTGAAACATCCTGTCCCCAAGATACATCTTTTTTATTTGCCACATCATTATGTACATAGCCAATTGGCTTCATTACTATTTCGCCCATAGTCTCTGTCCTCACATAATAAACAAAAATGAACCACTAACCCCGTCCCCAAGTGTTCGTATACGCTCGGGTGAAACCAAATAGTTCTTTCAGAACTGCTTGGTTTCCTTCCTCTTACTCATAGAAACCGCCTGCTTCGCAGTCGTCGTCACTTCGTGACTTCCGTTTCTATTTCGTATACGCTCGGGTGAAACCAAATAGTTCTTTCAGAACTGCTTGGTTTCCTTCCTCGCTATAAATAAAAAGACCACTTACCTAGAAAAGATAAGTGGTCAGCATATACATGTACTCTATATTCTGAGATTATATCTTTACCGGTAACCTTCGTTTTTACATACAACATTAAAACCATGCTTTAGTCCCATAAGCATAGTCCCTGAAATAATGTATGTAATCTCGGTTACAAACTTCTTCATAAAGATAATCTCCTTTCTCGTTAGAATTTTTATAAACAATACTCTGTATATGACATAATGTCAAGACAATTTACAAAAAATTATCAACAATTACTGATTACGTTACGTAGGAGTCAACACTTATTTAAAAATTTTAAGATCCACTTCCATCGTACTTACTCGCACCCTTCATCCATAGCTTATAGCTACCATAGAATGCCAATATTCCAAGAACAGGTGATAGCCATGTGAGCACAGGTACATCATCTGGCCTTAATATAGCAAGACTTGGATAGTATGCCATAAATGCTACAGGCAGGATAAATGTAAAGATGAATTTGAATACATCATTAAATATTGTCACTGGATACTTCGCATAGTCCTTCATCTTAAGAGAAATATCAAGAAGCCAGAATGAATTCTGAATCCAGAAACACGACGCTGCCGCTGCATTTTGAAGCGCCATCATAAAAAGAGAAGAAGTAGCCAATGCAACAAATGTCTCCAAAACTAATATAAATGTGACAGGAAGAGAAAGCTTAACCCACGCATATATTAGTGTTCCAAAACCAAACGCAAGCTGACCAAGACCCTTGACGTCAAATACCTCTGATACATAATAGAACCAAAGATTTATAGGACGAAAACAGTATTTTACAAAATCGCCATCATAAACATATCGTCTAAGGCTCCAGTTATTATCGAGTAGACACTGAGTTGGTGTGATAGAGATAAGTGAGAAGCCATAAAGGAACAAAATCTCATAATACCCCCATCCATTGATGGAAGGAAACTTTCCAAACATAATCAGAAAAGCAATGAAGCCAGCAATATTAGTGGCTACCATTCCGATTGTCGAAATGATAAAATCTGCTCGGTAGCTCATCTTACTCTTTATATCCTGAGTAATAATCTTAAAATATATTTTTGTATAAAACGCGAGTCCTCGTCTCCTCAGAACTCCGCTAGTATTAGTATTCTCCATATCAGCCTCCATTCACAGTTACCTGCTTTATCGAAACACGCCAGAATACTGAGCTAAACACTGAGATCGCAATCACCCAAAATAGTGAAAATCCAAGCTTGGATATGATAGTGTAAGGATCAGGATCTCTTGTCATTAAGATAGTAAGCGGCGTATCATAAATCGCTTTAAATGGTAAGTAGTTAACAATAGCTCCAACCTTTTCTGGAAAGAAAGCAAGTGGAATCATGGCTCCAGAGAGAAGTGATACTACCATCTGCTTCATAATATTTATTCCCCAGATAGACTCTGTATATAAGCAAATGGTTCCTACAATAAAATCAATGTTGTAATTGATGATAATCGAAAAAACAAATGCTATGAGAAAATATATTAGGTTAATTCCCACAGGTATCGTGCCTTTAGTCATAAAGCCTACAATAATCAGAGTCGGAATAAATGTCACAAAGAAATTGACAACAAGTCCTCCTGAATTCTCCCAAAATACAAACTGCTTGTACTTAAATGGACGAAGCAGGTCCAGAACAATCTTGCCACTTTGAATATTTCTTCCTATCTCCCAGACAAGATAAAGCTCCACTACACCATATAGTGAAGTCGCAAGAACCAGATAAACCATGGTCATCTCAAATGTCATGCCATTAACCACATCCGTTCCTGCTGATGTAAAGATAGCCTTCCATAGGAAATAAATAAGTGTTAAATATAAAAGGTTTCCAAGCACCATTACAAAGAGCGCTAAGCGCCACTGGAGGGTTTCTAAGATACCAAGTCTTGTTAAAGCAAAGTATTTTTTTAGCTTATCCATCTATACCTGTACCTCCCTCGTATATTTTTTTGATTACTTCTTCTGTGGAGATTTCTTCAAGCTGCATATCTCTTACATTATGGCTCTCCTGAATAACCTCAAGCACCTTCATAACACGTGTCTTTTCTTCATTGACAAGGATTGATATCCAAGTATCATCATGAGAAACAGATACTCCGTAGCTAGCCAGTTCTTCACTAAGCGATGCCGATGCCTTTTCCACATCCTCGCGAAGACGTATCTTAAGTGTTCTATATGCACCGAAAAACTTTTTGAGATGATCTATATCATTGTCATAAAGCATCTTACCTTTATCGATAATCACGATTCTATGACAAAGTGCATCAACATCACCCATATCATGTGTAGTCAAAATAACAGTTGTATTCTTTTTCTTGTTGAGTCCGAGAATCATCTCACGTATCTTACTCTTCATAGCTACATCAAGGCCGATTGTTGGCTCGTCAAGAAATACTACCTTTGGATTATGCAAAAAGGCTGCTAAGATATCACTAAGCGTTCTCTGTCCAAGTGACATCTGACGAACTGGTTTATGGAGCAGTGGTTCAAGATCAACCATACTGCCATATAACTCAAGCATGTCATTATAGTCCTCATCACTTATCTGATAGATATCCTTTAATAGCTTAAATGACTCGACAAGTGGAAGTGCCCACCATAGCTGGGATCTCTGTCCAAATACAACTCCTATCTCCTGACTATTCTTCGTTCTATCCTTATAAGGCACTCTATTATTTATAATAAGCTGACCATCACTTGGCTCTAAGACTCCGGTCATCATCTTTATCGTAGTAGATTTACCGGCGCCATTCGGTCCAAGGAATCCTACTATCTCACCCTGAGCCACATCAAGATTAATATTGTCTACTGCACGGACAATCTTATAATCACGTGAGAACAGATCTTTTATGCTTCCTTTAAGGCCCTCATGTCTATTTAATACCTTAAATTCTTTTGTTACATTTTTAAGTTCAATAACTTTTTCCATAATGAACCACCTCTTTTAGACTTATTCACCGCGATGTGATACAATCACAATATAACAGTACAGAGCATAAAAAAAGGTATAATTCTGTATATTTTTATAACAATATCTCGCTATGTGTTATTTTGTTATAGAATTTATGTTATATTTCACTAATGGTTATTTTGTTATAAAACGGTGGTATTTTGTTATGATTAAAGCTAATGTAGGCATAATCGCCAAAAAAGAAGACGGTTCTGAAATGGTAAATTATCAGAACGATGATTTTCCATCATACCTTCATGTAGGAAATGTATTCCCGGGTGCCAGCTGGACAAATAAGCCTCACTTTCATGAGGACATTGAATTTATCACGATTACAAAAGGGAAAACTGGCTACAATATCAACGGTGAAAAAATATATCTTGAACAGGGCGATACACTGATGGTAAACAAGAATCAGATTCACTACAGCTTTACTACTCAGCCAGAAAGCTGTTCGTATTATATTGCTATCCTGCATCCATCCCTATTATGCTCAAGCTATTTTGTACAGACACATTTCGTGGATCCAGTCATTAATAATCAGAATATCCCATATGTACTCATCAGGCATGATGATCCATACGCAGAAAGAATAGGATTTAAGGTTGAAGAACTAATAGATTCTATAGATTCGGAGCTAAGCATCACTATATGCTTCCTAGACTTGTTCAAGAGCATCTTTTCATGGTGCAGAGGCCACTATATGTTAGAACACCCATCTCATACGGTATCAAAGGACTCGGTATTTAAGATAATGCTTAAGTACATCCATACGAATTATACTAAGACTATTACATTAGAAGATATTGCAAGAGCAGGTGATGTAAGTAAGACTCACTGCAATACTTTATTTAAGAGATTTACAGGTTATACGCCTATGGACAGCCTCAATCGCTACAGAGCCGAGCGTGTTGCATACTATGTCACAAACACCAATCTTTCCATGAGCGAAATAGCTGAAAAGACTGGCTTTAGCAGTGCCAGCTACATGACGGAGACATTTAAGAAGATATATGGAGTATCACCTCGCGTATACGTTTCACAAAAGAAAGTATAAATCAAAGAAAAGCTAAGCTACCGTTTTTTTCTTCTTTCCAACAATAAATAGAAAGATTCGATTAACTATCAGGATGATTACCCCTCTCTATGATAAATACTATAACCGTAACACTCGCAACGAATAATGATGACATTACTGTAGGGTTACCCTGCAATCCAAGCAACGGTTCTGACACTTTGATACCAATATATATGATATAACACTGAACATGTGTCGCCATAATTATAAGCGAATTTCTGCCATAAAATTCAATCAGTCTAAGTGAACACATATTTTTACAAATTAATACAACACCTAGTGATGTTATTATAGCTAGTGGAAAATATACGGCTATATTTCCCAGAACCAGGAAGTGAAAATCCACACAACCATTGATACCATAGAGGAAAAAGTTTATCACAAAGATGCTCGCAATAAGTCCCCTGAATATCATTCGCAAAAAGCCATTCAATATATTGACCCCTAATCCCCGTCCCCAAGGGATCATCTAGTACTGAAGTACTAAATAATTAACAGTAAGTCCAGCGGCAGTTCCTACTAACAGGATTTTCTCGCCTCGTTTTACTTCTCCATTTTCAATGCTCTCACACAGAACATATGGAATTGCTGCGGAAATCATATTTCCATATTGCGATACCTTGTCGACATATGAACCTGGAGTAAAGCCCATACGTGGCATAATCATACGTAAAGCCTTACTTGCCTGATGTGGGAAAATATGGTCTAGCTCAGAAAAATCTATTCCCGATTCATTCTTGCACTGTTCTCCAAACTCAGGCAATATTTTCGCACAAAGACTCAATACTTTCTTACCTTTCATATCAAAGTAGTAGTCTACCTTTGTATCTTCATTGAATAAGAAAGCAGATAACAGAGCTCCACCACCTCTAATCTCTGTATCATGTACGCCTGCAGGCCATGTCTTCTCCTTTGCATATAAAACGCCTGACTCTTCGTTGTCTTCAGCTTTTGTTATGATAAACGCCGTTGCGGCATCTGAAAATAGCTCAAAGCTTTCCTTCTGATTTGGGTTTAATGCTGCTGATGCTGTATCACCTGATACCAAAAGAACAGTTTTATATCTTCCCGCGTCAACTAGGCAAGACATAACATCTAGCGCTGTAACAAAGCTTGTACAAGAAGTATTGATATCCATCGTAGGAATATTATATTCATTCTTTGAAATTCTCTCTAAAATTATTGACGCATTGCATGGAAGAGGCTGCAATGGTGTGGCCATAGCGCCTACTATACAGTCAATATCAGCCAATGTCATACCTGCCATAGTGAGCGCATCATTAATTGCAGGCTCTATGATATCTAACAGTGTATCGCCATCCTGCAGACGATATCTCACCTGATCGTCAAACATCACCTTTTTTGCTCCATGAGCTTTTCCACAACCAACTATTTTGACTTTTTTCATTGTCACTACCCCCTTTTTAGGAAATACGATATAACGACTCTACTCGTTTCAGTTTCACACCTGATTTTACGCTGTATTCTTCAAAGGTAATATCTACCATATTGCACTTATGCTCTTTTAGCATCAAGATAAATTCTTCACGGACATGCTCTTTTAATGACTCCGTCAAATCAGCATATATAGTTATATTACCATCTTCCTGCTGTACAACTCGATATTCTGTAACTTCACCTGCAAATAAAATACATCTTCGTATGAAATCTGGGAAAATTTTCTCAACCCCTCCGTCCGTACGAATGAACTGAAAAACATCATCCTCTCGTCCTTCAATCTTCTCGAGCGCTGTAAAAGCACATCCGCAAGGACATGGTTCACTTTTCTCGACCAGTACATCATTCATACGATAACGAATCATAGGCTGTGAGGTTCTGGTAAAATCGGTCAATATCGGAATAAACCTTCTATCATCCAAATACTCTTTTTCAAAATGCACTATATCTTCATTTAAGTGGATGGTGCCATATTCACATGTGGTTGCAAGGCATCCTTCTGTGCACTGGTATACCTGATGAATAACTGGTACCTTGAAGTATTCCTTTATATACACGGCATCCTGTTCTTCTAGTACCTCTGCAATGGATATAACCTTCTTCGGACTAATACGTAGCCTATCTTCTTTTACTGCCCTGGCAAGACCAAGTAAAACTGATGGCTGAGCAACTAATAAATCTGCGCCACTTTCCTGTAGCTTACGAATATTGTCATCCATGTTTTGATAAATATCAAAGAAAATGAATTGAATCTTATCCGATCCAACTGATTGATATAGTTTGCTATCTGCTCGCATAAAGAATGCTATCTTACATGGACTAAGAATACTGCGAGGTAAAAACTTTGCTAATACATAGCCTGCCCACTGATCCTGCTCTTTATCAGCAACAATGAAAAGTCCTCTGCTATGTGAGGTTCCTGAACTAAGTCCTATAGTCACACCATGTAGTCTTTCATCAAATTCTCGAGTTCTTTCTCCTTCTATTGCAAACTGGAGCGCCTCATCTCTATCAATTCCTACAGTATTTAACTGGTTAAAATTCTCCATCATACTCTTTTTATCCATGAGTGGATATTCTTCAAGAGCTTTTCCGACATATTCTTTGTATAATGCAGAATGACTGGTCACAAACTCAAGCTGCTTCTTCAATTTCTTTTGCTGATATTGCTCAATCTGATCTCTTGTACGGAATTTTCTATTTTTATATACCAGATAATGCCCTAGGATTCTTAGCTTATTACCCATATCTGTCTCCTGCGATTATTTTATGATTCTTTAGAATATTCCGGGAATCCACCCACCTGATGCGAAAATACTATCTCGATTTCCGGATGATCCTTTTGCAATCTCATCAATGAATTAACTGTATTTTGGTAATCATTAAAATCATTTTGTATTAGTCTTGGAATAAAGTTCATGGACGGTACACATTCCATTAAATCACTTCCCCAACATGCATCAGCTGCTAGTAGTAACTGATACTCAGGAAGGAACAAACCAAGCTGCCCCTTTGCATGTCCAGGTAATGATACTCCTATCATCGATCCGTCATGACAAATATCATATACATGTTCAAAATAATCATATAAAAAGTGCGATGTCTCTTTTGTTTCCTGAACCACATTTTTTTTTATGTGCTCACGAGGCAACAAATTTTCAAAGACTAGATCACGTATTCTTCGTCTTTTCATGGTCTGAAATACTTCTCTAGTAGAAAGAAGTCCATAATTATGAAAACACCTGAGTGCACCTATATGATCTGGATGAGCATGCGACAAAATAATATACTTAATTTCCTCATCCTTAATCCCTTGCTCTTCCAGTCGGTTTATAATTATTTCTTCATCACGTATGGTAGCCTTATTTAGCAATTGGTATAGAACGTACTTCCAACCACACTTTCTTATCCAGTTGGAATAACCTGTATCGTATAGGAAATAGCCATATTTACTGTGCTTTATAACGCCTACCATGGCAGGAAAATTTCTCTTTTCTTTTTTACGGTTCTTAAAAACTATACCTAAATCATTCTCACAGCTTCCACAAGCTAATAATTGTATCTTTTCAATTTTATTGTTCTGTTTCAAGCAGGTGTTTTCCATAATTTCGTATTCCTTCTTCCAAGGTGATAATAGGTTCATAGCCCAGTTTTTCCTTGGCTTTGCTAATGTCTAAGGTCTGAGAAAAAGCTAATGTGCAAACTGTATATCTGGTTAGCATAGGTTCTCCATCCAGGTGAAACCTTCTATATACTGCTTCTGCTAGACACGCAACTCCATAAACAATCTTAAATGGTAGCTTTAAGTATCTTGGTTGTTTATTTATCTCTTTTAGAAACATCTCCAATATCATTTTGAATGCCATTGGTTGTCCATTTGTAATATTAAAGCACTCACCGCTTACATCCTTTGCATTCATTGCCAGTATACATGCATGTGCCACATTTTCTACGCAGGTTATATCCACCATATTTTCACCACCATTAAATAATGGAATACCTATCTTGTCATTGGCCTTTAGTATACGAGGAATCAAACTTGTATCACCTATACCAATTAGCCCCCTAGGTCTTATGATTACTGTTTCTAACCCATGCTCATGATACTTGGCAATAACCTTTTCAGCTAAAATCTTTGAACGAATATAATAATTAAGTCGATTACTTGTATCAACCTGTGTTTCTTTTATGGAAAATCTATCTTCTTTTCCCGAATAAATACTAGGTGAAGATACATATACTAGTCTTTTTACTTTATGCCTATAACAAAGAGCGCAAACTTTTCTTGTTCCCTCGACATTTATCCTTTTAAAGTCTTCCCAAACTCCCCAAACAGTTGAAAGTGCCCCAGCATGAATCACTACATCCATTCCGGCAAAAAACTTTTCACAAGATTTTATATCTGTAAAATCGGCCTCACAGAAAACAGCACCCATCTGCTCTAAAGCTTCGCCTGCCACTCTGTTTCTACCAAGAGCATACACTTCATAATTCTGCTCCAACAATTGCTGCACCAGATACTTTCCTAAAAATCCAGTGGCACCAGTAACTAATACTTTTTGCATGCTTCTTCCCTCACTCTTCTCTCTATATAACGAATCATTCGATTAAAATTAGGCTTTTCAAAATAACGATAAAATCTTTCATCTGGATGATAGTCTTTTAACAGCTTTTCTGCATCTTTCAAAATATTATCAAAATCCTTGGATAATCTTCCAAGTCCCATTCTATGAATTCTTTCTGATGTAATGTATTGCTCTCCCTGCTGTGGCACAAGCAAGCACGGAACACGACGATGAACAGCCTGACAAACACTGTTCATACCACCTGCTCCAATATAAAGAATAGCATGGTCGAGCACTTCACCCTGTTTTACAAAATTGCATATTTTTACATTACTTGGAATCTTAGCTGAACATCTGAGCTTTTGCTCATTTTCTTTTGACATACTGATTAATACTGGATATGTGGTTTTCTCAAACTGGTCCAGTATCTTCTTATATAGATTTATATTATTTTGAAATACCGTTCCTAGAGAAACATAAATAATGCCATCATCAATCTGATCACCATAAGCTTTTTGTCCATAATAATAATCAGGATCCAAAAGGTCTGGTCCTAAAAAATAGTACTTATCTTTTAGTTTTCTATATCCTGGCTGCAGAAACTTAGGGAATGTAAGAATATTGATATTCTCATGATTCAAGGTATTTGAAAGTAGCGACAGCTTCACACCTCGATACTTCTTATGTATAAGGCTACGCATCTTTATGATATGAGGAAGTACAATCATATCCTTCCACATCAAACCGCCAAACTGCTTTGTGTATGAGAGCATACCCATACTAAAAAATGATGGCACAATTGGAAATGAATGAATGCATACCGCTGGAACATGCATAGTCCTGGCCACAACTCTTCCCCACATAGCAACATTGTCATGGAATATCATTTTAGGCTTTAACACTCTTGCTTCTTGTATTAGTCCATCAGATAACTCATTGGTAAAAGATAAAATAGTATCTTCCAAGCGTAATATTTTATTTCCAACAGTAAGATCTAATCGCGACTCATCGAAATCATAAGCGCGATACTCTGCCCCTGTCTTCATGATGGCCGTTCTAAAAGACTCTGTGGAATAAAAAACAACATGGTATCCGTATTCCACATAGGCACGTATTATTTCAAAGGATGCTGAAATATGACCATATGCAGGTGTACTATAAAAAATAATCTTTCCTTTGTTCACCCGTCTCCCTCTTCTTTAGCACTAAATCAGGATAACTAATATATCCAGCATTTTGCTCTTTCTAGTTAACATACTTATGGTTATTATAACAAAAAAGAATCTGCACTCATTGTAATCTCCTCACTAAACTAGCCATTATCTTATACTACAAAGCTTCCCTCGAAGCACGTATCCTATCTTTTCATAGCAGGCATTAGACGCAACATAATCAGCATTGGTATAAAGCATTGGAAGTATCAACAATTACTAATTACATTACGTAGGAGTCAACACTTATTACTAACTTCTTTTCCAAGGTATCAGCCTAGATGTTTCTTTTTTATACTGCGCATATTCAGGCCTTCTTGATAGCTGACGCTTTTCCATGAGTGGT
The DNA here is from genome assembly GCA_045600085.1 of Lachnospiraceae bacterium. Classification (GTDB taxonomy): domain Bacteria; phylum Bacillota; class Clostridia; order Lachnospirales; family Lachnospiraceae; genus NK4A136. The sequence continues at coordinate 11,274 of JAZRXF010000145.1, read as the reverse complement.
ATTGATACAACATTGAACATAATCGCAATAGCCATAGCTCCTACTACGTAATACCAATGCTCCGTATCATAGAAAATCATTGCTAGGAATACGCCTACCCATATAAGAATCTCACCAAAATAGTTGGGATGTCTTGAATAATTCCATAAACCATTTCGACATACCCTCTTACCTCCAGGTTCTTCGCTTTGCTGCCTAAGAAATTCATGCATGCTTTTGTCTGCAAAATGCTCTAGCATTACTCCGCATAAAATCACTGCCATACCTATAAGCGATAATGGTCCTGCATTATCACTATCTCCTGAAAATATAGAAAAAATAGGTAGCATTCCAAGAAAAACAACTAGTGTTGGAAACAAATGGATTCCTGTAAAGTTCACTATTTGCCATAAAAATCTCGGAACAGTATCTCTATAATGTCTGTATCTCCAGTCTTCATAATCAAATCCTGTAAATACATTGATCCAATTGAATGTAAGCCTTGCAGACCATATATTAAATACAATCAAAAATAATATCTGCCATATACCAAATGCCCTGTTTTCTATGAAAAGCCATATAGACATTACCATTGGCGTTAATGACCAGTATGCATCATATACACTGGAATTTTTGAATATAACAGAAAAGATAAAGGTAACAATCGTAGCTACTATATCAAATATAAAAAATCTTATTATTGTATTATTAATGATTGCATTTTCTATATTTACATTTTCTAAGTACATTGTATTAGCATAATGACACACTACCCATCCAATAATAAATGCTAAAACATATACTAGTGTTATTATGGTTAAATCTCTTTTCTTCAATGCTATAATCTCTCCTAAAAAATCCACTCTGTACCGTCCACATTATATGCGCACCTCGTTGACTAATTCTGCACCATCTTTTACTGCTTTAAGATTAATAAATGTGGTTTCTGCGATATTACCAAGTGCTTCCTTAGTAAGAAAAGCCTGATGAGATGTTACGATAACATTTGGCATTGATATAAGTCTTGCAAGCGTATCATCACCAAGAATATGCCCTGATTTGTCTGCATAAAAGACATCTGCCTCTTCCTCATAAACATCAAGACATGCTCCTCCAATCTTTCGATCCTTGATACCTGCTAGAAGACTGTCAGCATCAATAAGCGCACCTCTCGATGTATTGATTATTATTACGCCCTTTTTCATCATATCTATGGCCTTGTCATCAACCATATGATAAGACTCTTCTGTAAGAGGACAATGAAGAGATATTATATCGCTGCTACTAAATAATACCTCCAGCGATACATAATTGATGCCACTGTCCTTTGCTGGATACTTATCATAGGCAATAACGTTCATCCCAAAACCATTACATATATCTATAAATACTCGGCCTATTTTACCTGTTCCTACTATACCTATGGTTTTGCCGTGAAGATCAAAACCTGTCATTCCTTCTAGGCTGAAATTATAATCTCTTGTCCTGATATATGCCTTATGGATACGTCTTACGGATGTAAGAAGCATGGCCATAGCATGCTCTGCTACGGCATATGGAGAATATGCAGGTACGCGTACAACCTTTATATCATGTTCTCTGGCCACTTCAAGATTCACATTATTATAGCCAGCACATCTAAGAGCGATTGCCTTTACACCATACTTGGCAAGCTTTGCTATTACTTTATCATCCACTGTATCATTAACAAATACACATACTGCATCATATCCTTTAGCAAGCCTTGCAGTGTCAGCAGTAAGCTTGGCTTCAAAAAATTTAAAAACAATATCTTCCATATTCTGATATTGCTCAAGCGATTGTTTATCATATGACTTTGTATCAAATACTGCTACTTTCATGCAACCTCCCTCTATGCTAAAAAGCATTATTTAAAAAACAGATAATTAATGCATCTGATATAATTTCAAATCAACGCATCCATCTATTACTTCTACGCCTTCATTTCTTAGAAGACTGGCCTGCGCATCCTCGCCTCCAAACGCAAATGCACCTGCAAGCTGTCCCTTAGCATTAACTACTCTGTGACATGGTATAACTCCTGGCTCAGGATTTTTATGAAGTGCATTTCCAACAGCTCTTGCCATCTTACGATCACCTGCCATCTCGGCAACCTGACTATATGTTGCAACATATCCCTTAGGTATACGCTTAACAGCCTCATATATTCTATTACTCGGACTATCAGCAACAATATCATAGCTCTCAGCTATCATACGTTTTACATCTTCATCAGGAATCGAATCATCTAATATAACCGTATTCCAGTGTTCCTTGTTCTGATGGTAGCCTGGTATAACTGAGTTATATGTGCTTCTCCACATATCACGCCACTCTGGTGATACCTTAACATTGATATTGATATATCCATCTCTTTCATAGGTCCAAAGGAAAGCTTTTTTATTTCCCTTCACCCTGACAAGCTGCCAGTTGTTATCATGAAAAGGAGCATCCTGATATGTATCTGGAAAACTAAGTCCATATGCTAATATTTCATTTCTTATTGCTGTGTTGTCCATTGTCTGGTTCTTTCTACAAATGTATTAATTATTACTAGAATATCAACGTACTGCTGCCAATAAGCGCTATTATGTTCTTAGGATTCATATAATAATCTATATTGTCAGGTGTCTTAATCTCTTCATTTTCAAGCATTGTTCTAATATAACTTTCTTTTCGCCTGTCGACTTCTTTTGTTAACACTTCAAGATTAGGTACATTAAGATTAGCAGCAGCTGAGAATGCTTTCAGTATTTCAATCCATACATTTCCTGAAAGCTGCATTGCAAATGCTTCCTCTATACGATACTCTATTTTCATTTTTCTAAATTTCTTAGCAGCTTCCTTAATAGCAAAATAAGCGGCTATATCCTCAGCACCTGTCCACGTATCTGCAAAGCAGTAATCAAACGCTCCATCTTCCAGTTCATTTAGATAGTCTACTGCATCAGCGTGAATGATAGTTATCTTATCACCATGAGGCAAACCAGGCAGTATCACTTCATTAAACAGATCTATTACACTCTGTTCTTTCTCTATGACGGTAACTGACTCCACATCATCCTTTTCTGATACCATATATGCGTAGTATCCAAGTCCTAGACCAAAAGTAAGCACCTTACCACTTGCTCTTCGTATCTCATCCTCCATTGTAGAAACAAATGTCGGTGTAATAGCCATGAGTACTTTACTGTTACTTGTTTGAACAAGTGCTGGATATCTATATTCATCTACAAAACATCCTACTCGTGGTATATCAATAATAATATCGTCCACTCTTGTTGGTACGTCATAAACATCAAGCTCAAATGGTTTCATGGTAATATACTTATACTCATGGTCACCTGATACCTTCTCGGCAAATGAAATATTTTTCATAAAAGGATTGTTGGTCATTTCATTTGCATCGAATATGCTACTCTGTGCTGCAATCTGGTCCATAAAGAAATCACGTTGCTCATTCTGTCCCTGAAGCTGAGACTTGATTATCGCATCAACCTGAAGAAGCATCATGATTTGCTCAATAGACAATTCACTGAGTTGCTCATGCATAAGCGTAGCGACCTCTCGCATTCTCTTTAAGTCCTCTGGAAATATCTGATTAGAATTAATAGTGCTTGTCACCAAAGCATTGACCATAGTCGATACTGGTCTTAAATTCATGGTCTGTATTATCTTTTCTGCTATTCTTTTAGTCCATACTACTTTCATATCAATGAAATATACTCCTAATGTATTTTATTCTTTTTATTAAATTATCTTTTGTAACCTTGGCATCTTTTATTGCATCATACCCATGAAAAGTACCTTTTGTTTCATTAAGGACTACTTTTATTCCGCTTTTTTCCAGCTTTCTGGCGTATAACACTCCCTCATCATGAAGGCTGTCGTATTCTGCTGTCTCTATATATGTGCATGGTGTATCTATAGATATTTTACTATGCATTGGGGAATTCAAATAATCATAATCTTTTCCCGCAAAATATAGCTTCCAGACAAGCTCGTTGTGATTTGGACTCCATATAGGAGCATCCTGATATTTAACCATAGAATCTGTGTGAAGATTAATTCCAATAAGCGGATATATAAGCATCTGAAAAACAGGATATGGAAAACCTTTTTTCTCACAGCTATTGATAACCATGGCTGTAAGCGTACCACCTGCACTATCGCCAGCCATTCCTATTCTTGATTCATCTATCCCTAAATCATCTGCATGATCAAGTACATATTTATATGATGATATGGCATCATTGTACGCTGCTGGATAAGGATACTTTGGTAAAAGATGATAATCAGGAAATACAACCTTGCAACCAGCCTCCTTGGCATATGTCATTGCAAGCTTCCTATGGTGAATAGATGCTTTGTAGCTAAAAGCGCCACCATGAAAATATAAAAGACATGGCTGCTTTTTCATTTCTCTTTTTCTATTCTTTATGGGCTCATATATATCTAGCTTAAGGTCAAGATTCTCGTGACCCTTTATAGTGATAACAGAATGCTTTACTCCCTGCCTGACAGGTATAAATCGTTCTAACACTGTAAGAATAAAATTGGCTATATATATGCTTACTCTATTATATGGATGCTTAAAAGCATATTTTCTTAATTCTGGATCAACCAGCTCTTTATAATTCATATTATTTCCTAGTGCTACCCATAGACCATTTGATAAGTGTTCCATTATGCTTTGGATCCTTCTGATTAGGATATATCTATTTATACTAAAATATATCAAAAAGAAAGTTGGCAAAACCAACTTTCTTTTATCTTACAACAATATTTACTCTAATCTTAGTTTTCCTTGAGCTGCTTATACTCATCATTAGAAATAACCTGAGCTAATCCGCAGTTAGGACAAGCCTTAATCTTAAGTGATGGTAATGGTAATAATGGAATATAGTAAATATGTCCCATCTTAGTCTCACGCGCAAGTGAAAGCTCAACTTTATGTCCACAGTTTGGACAAACCTGTACTCCTAAAGCTTTATCTATCTTAACTTTTCTTCTAACACCGTAAACAACTGTAGCCATGCTTATACCTCCCCACCTGACACACTCTTCTTATTCTTGAAGCAGGCAATTATTTCATCGTAAGTATCAACCTTATTTCCTTTTCTAGGATTAAAAGTTAACATTTTCTTTGATCCATCTGTCATATCGGCATCAAGATAAAAACCAGTAAAGTCATACTTACCATCAACACTAATATTGCTTCTATAAAGATTAGCAACCTGATTAAGTGGATATACAATAATATGATAGCTCATTCTAATAGTTGTATCATAAGAACAAATAAAATTGTTTGTAATCATACAACGAATCTTTGGAAAATCCATTGCTCCCTCGCTAGTTGCCTCCGCAATAAATGCTGACATATACTGCGAGCATTCTGATTTTTCAAAAGCCTTAGTGACCTTATCTACAGTCTTTTGATTAGTATCCTTAAGGATATCTACAAACGTCTTCATTTCCCTACCTCCAATAGATATTAATATCTTTATTAGTATATACTACTACATTAATAAATTAAATGCTATTAATACATATCTTAATTCAAAAACCTATATTTACCACCACTTGTTCTTCTTGGAAATAATGAGACCTGTTAAGATAACTAACAGACATACTCCAAAAAGTATTGGATACGACCATCTGTATTCAAGCTCTGGCATATAAGCAAAGTTCATTCCATACCAACCTGTAATGATTGAAAGTGGAAAGAATATTGTTGTTATAACAGTAAGTATTGTCATTGTTTTATTCTGGCGTACATCTACCTGAGTTTGATAAAGATCTCTTATTTGCATACTGTATTCACGGAGCGCCAAAACCTGATCCTTGTATCTCTCGATTCGACTGGTTATAAGTCTAAAATAACGAAGATTCTTGTCACTAAAGAAATTGTTCTCATTTTCTTCAAGCTCCTGCGTCATATCCATCATCTGTTCATAATGTGTACGAAGATCAAGAAGATCACCACGGATATCATTTAATATCTCTATGATATCGTTATAATCCTCCTTGAGGATATTGTCCTCGAGCTTTTCAAGTCTGGCCTCATAAGACTCAAGCATTTTAAAATCGTTATATACGATGTGCTCCAGAAAATCATAAAGAAAACGCTCTAAGCTAGGAAATCTCCATTTACGACTGGCGATTATATCCTCAATGGATTTCTGTACATACCCACTTTCATCAATAAATACTACACCCTTTTCATCAAGCGCAAACGCAAACTCCTTGCGAGGACCACATATACTGGTTCTGTCTGGTATAGAAAAGCTTCCTGTAAGAGAGTCATAGTTAACCTCAGCCTTTGTTGTATCCATTTCTAGAGTCATATCAAGATCAATACCCATACTGAAGGAATCTTTTTTTTGCTCCCACTCTTCTGCTGAAAGAATAGCTACATAAGGATACTTACCACTTGTGCATTCCTGAAGAGTTGTTTCAATTAATGTTTCGCATATTGAATAGTACATTTTTACTTCCTTTAAACCTTATTTATAAGCGAAATGATTCGCTAAGAGTGGCCTTAGAGTCACGTCCAACGTATACCTTAAACTCACCTGGCTCTGCCACATAATTCATGTTGACATCATAGAATTTAAGCATATCTGTTGTTATGGTAAATTCTATTGTCTTAGTTTCGCCCTTCTTTATATCCACCTTATCAAATGCCTTAAGCTGTCTAAGCGGTCTTGCAACACTGCCAACCATATCCTGGATATAAAGCTGAATTACTTCTTTACCATCACGGTCACCTATATTCTTTACATCAACGCACACAGTAATAGGTGACTCTTCACTTATCTTGTCACTGCTAATTCGAAGATTTGAATACTCGTAGTCTGTATAATCAAGACCATATCCAAATACAAAGAGTGGATCATTAGGGGCATCCATATACTTGGATGTGAATCGGTTCTCTGGATCTTCTGGAAAACGTCCTGTATGAAGCTCGCTATAATATACAGGTACCTGACCAACATTGTATGGGAAGCTCATTGATAAACGTCCACTAGGAGCCGCATCACCAAAAAGAACATCCATAACTGCGTATCCAGCAACTGTACCAGGATACCATACCTGAAGTATTGCCTTGGCCTTATTATTAATCTCTCTAATATCAAGTGGTCTACCACTAAAGTTAACAACAATAATATTCTTATTAACCATAGCTACTCTTCTAAAAAGCTCAAGCTGATGCTCTGGGATAGTGATCTCTGTTCTTGATGCACCCTCTCCAGTCATCTGATTAAACTCACCAATTGCCATAACAACTCGGTCAGCTTCGCTGGCTGCCTTTACAGCCTTTTCCATCATACTCTCCTGCTCAGCTTCTGTAAGTGGATTATCGAACTTACGCTGGAAGCCCACAAAGTGCTGACCTGCAGCAAGAGTCTTACATCCTGGCTCTATTACGTATGATATCTCTGGATTACGCTCATTAAGAGCCTTGGTAAGGGTAATATTATCTTCATTATTATTAAAGATTGTCCATGAACCGCATATATTTGTTTCATCCATATATGGTCCGATAAAAGCAATACTTCTACACTCGTCAGTTGACTTAGTTGGAAGAGGGAGCATGCCTTCATTTTTAAGAAGTACAAAACTTTCTGGTGCGGCATGTCTTGCAAATGCCATATGCTCACTGTCCACTTTTCCATCATATTCTTCATCGGCATCCTTATAAGGATTCTCAAAAAGTCCGAGTTCATTCTTATATGCAAGTACTCTATAAGCACACTCATCGAGCCACTGCATTGGAACTCTTCCTTCATCTATTAATTTCTTGAGATTATTGATATATACATTAGTAACCATATCAATATCTACACCTGCTTTGATACCAAGGTAAGCAGCCTCTTCATCATTTTCAGCTACCGAATGGAAAACCAGCTCTTTAATGGCTGCCCAGTCAGAAATAAGTACACCGTCAAAGCCCCACTCCTCACGAAGCGTTTTCTTCATAAGCTCTTCATTGGCTGTACATGGAAGCTTTCCTATCGTATTAAAGCTTGTCATAACCATTCTTGCTCCAGCATCAACACCTGCCTTATATGCTGGAAGATATTCTTCCTTAAGTGTTCTTTCTGAAAGCTCTACCTGATTGTAATCTCTTCCTGCTACTGGCGCACCATAAGCAGCAAAATGCTTGATACAAGCTGATATCTTATCCTTATCACCTATGCTATTACCCTGATAACCCTTGACTGCAGCACTAGACATTCTGGCATTAAGATATACATCCTCACCTGTTGACTCCATTACTCGTCCCCATCTTGCATCACGAACAAGATCAACCATTGGTGAAAATGTAACATGAATACCAGCTCTTGCAGATTCCTTGGCTGCAACAGATGCCATCTCTTCAACAAGCTCTGGGTTAAATGTACATCCTTGACCAAGAGGTATTGGAAATACAGTTCGATAGCCATTAATAACATCGGCCATAAAAATAAGTGGAATATGATGAGGATTGATAGCCATATATCTATCCTGAAGATCTTTTAATTTCTTGGCTCCAACAGTTGATAATATGGAACCTGTACATTTTACCTGATCCTCATTGATGCTAAGCCACTCCATTGGACCTGTGGCTATTCCTTCATCTATAAAAAAATCTCCTGTAAGCTGTACAAGCTGACCTATTTTCTCTTCTACAGTCATACAAGATAGTAGTTCTTTTAACTTCTCCTCTGTCATAGTAACCTCCAAATAATTGTTTCATATTATTATAACATATCCTAATAATAAAAAAGGACGATTCTTATTATTTAAGAATCGTCCCTAGTAATTATTTATTAAACAGATTAATTGTTAAAATTCCTTTTTAGCTGCTTCTAATACGCTTATAACCTTGTCGCACCATGCATCGAATTCTGGATCCTCGACCTGAAGCTCTGGCTTTGAAAGAACATTTTTAATAGTATCCTTAATACCCTGTTCAAAACGAACGGTACAGTTAAATGATGGTACTGCGTTCTTAAGCTTAGTGTTATCGAAAACAACAGAATTGGCCTTGTCACCTATAAGACTGCCTTCAAAATCGTAGTTCGATACTGACTTAAGGAAATCCGATGCAACATAATAAGGTGTCCAGCTAACACCCAGAGCATCGGCTATTGCCTGATATATCTGATTCCATGTGAGTGACTCGTCATTAGTTATCTGGAATGCCTCACCTACTGCGTGAGGATTACCCATAAGTCCCACATATCCTTTGGCAAAATCAGAATTATGTGTCATAGTCCAAAGTGATGTTCCATCACCATGTATGATAACTGGCTTACCCTCCATCATACGCTTAAGAACCTGATAACTACCCTTATCTCCATGCACTCCAAGAGGCACTGAGCGATCGTCATATGTATGGCTTGGTCTTACTATTGTTACAGGGAATCCGTTTTCTCTGTATTCCTTCATAAGCCTTTCTTCGCAGGCAATCTTATTTCTTGAATACTCCCAATATGGATTGGCAAGAGCAGTACCTTCTGTGATTCTATAATCCTTAACAGGTTTATGATAAGCTGATGCTGAACTAATGTAGATATACTGTTTGGTTCTGCCAGAGAATAAGCGTATATCTCGCTCAATCTGAGGAACCGTGAATCCAATAAATTCACATATACTATCAAACTGCATACCATCAATGGCCTTTAATACTGCTTCCTCATCATTAATATCAGCCTTTATGGTTTTAATACCCTCTGGGATTTCAGCAGATCTGTTTCCACGATTAAGTAAGTATACCTCCCAGTCTGTACTGGCAAGTAATCTTGTTATTGCCATACTTATCGTACCAGTTCCACCAATAAATAATGCCTTCATACGTAACCTCCAAATAAATATACTTTTTTTGTTTCAAACTAAAAAATCATCATATACCTATTAAAGTATATGATGATAATTTGAATACTATAATTTTATTATAATAAAAACAGATAAAAAATCTTATCAATTCTTTATTTGTAATACTCATTTTAGTTTAGATAAAATCGGGATAACCTTCTTTAAGGTCCTCATCGTAATAAGCACGCTCGCCACCAATAAACTTAGGTCTAACTCTTGCAGCAAGAAGCATTGCACTTCCGACATGATTCTGCTCAAGTCTTACTGGTACAGCAACCTTTTTGAGATGCATACCAATAAGTGTACCACCTATATCAAGTCCTGCGTCGGCTTTGATTTCCTCAAGAGCCACTGGATGTGGAAGAGCTTCATATACTGCTGTGGCAAATGAACCACCTGCCTTTGGCTGAGGTCTTACATTTACTATCTCGGCACCAGGTACCGCAGCATAATCTACTATAATTGCTCTGTTAAGATGCTCACAGCACTGCGCTGCTATATATATACCTTTTGGTCCAAACTCACTATTTAGTCCTTCATAAATAGCATTACCAACCTCAGGAGTTGAATACTTACCTATACTCTTGCCTACAACCTCGCTAGTAGAACAACCTATTACTACTATTTGACCCTTTTTAAGATGCGCCACCTCTATTAACTGGGCTGCTGCTGCTTTTGCATCAGCTTTTATCACAGCTAATAAATCCCTGTCATCTATTTCATAAGTTGCTCCCGCCATTTGTAAGCCTCCTTAATTATTCATTAATAATAAATCTAGCTCCTGATTTCTGAACCAGTTTCATAAGCAGAGTTCCGGCAACAATACCGATAACTCCCTGTGCAATATTGCCTGGAATACTAGCTGCAGCTCCTAATCCCTTACCAAGAATAAGTGAAGCATAGCCGAAATATCCAAGAACCATAATTGTCTCACCTATTATACCACTTGTAATCATGGCTGGAATACCTTTCTTCATCTGCTTGAAAACAATGGCTGCTACTAATGCATCTAATCCCTTTATGATGAAAGTTCCTGGTACATAATGTGTATATCCTGAAAGCAAATCTGTAAGAGCAGAACCAATACCTGATGCAAGGCCTCCCCATACAGGTCCAAGAATCCATCCTGATATAAGTACAAAACAGTCACCAAGATTTGTATATCCACCTGTTGGTGAAGGAATCTTTATAATTGATGTTGCCACATATACAAGTGCTGCTAACATAGCACCTACCACAAGCTTCATTACTTTATTATCTTTCATAATATGCTCCATTCTTTTCTAGCAAACTTATTTTGCCTCGTTAAGTTTTTCAAATAAACACGATCCGTCTATCTAATGCTATATACTAATGTTTTATTGGCATTATAATAATATCCAGTTCTGTACAATTTTATAAGACCAGATT
>JAZRXF010000144.1:0-15866 GCA_045600085.1 Lachnospiraceae bacterium | reverse complement strand
ATTATGCCATCAGTCTTTGCCGGATTGGTTATATATTTTATTGCCTTATTAACGGTTGCTTTGATAGCATGGATCTTTGTATATGCCATAATTCATCCATCATCTCCTTAACTTTTTTTATATCATCTCTGGTTGCGATATCGTATGTATTTGTCTTTCTTGCAATCTGATTTATATTGTTATTTATCTGTGAAAGAGCCTTGTTATATTGTTTTAATTCAGAATAATCTATGTCATAAACAAAGCTGAATATAATCAGATTTCTGATATAAGCTGAGCGGCTTGGAAGACCAGATGCTTTCCATTTTGCTTCTAAAAGTGTCTTCTCATCATCACTGAGAAAGAATTTGAATTCGTTAGTTCTTGTCCTTTTTTTACCCATGTAGTTATCCTTTCCGATTCATATGGCATAGGCCATAGCATTGAATCATATTGCCGTATCCGGCGCTATCCACAGTTGCCGATGCAACTGCCATTAAGGGGTCGGGGGATATCCCCAGCAAGCAAAAAAATGATGACTATAAATATAGGAAGAAGTTCATTTTTGGCGGTTGTGTGGGAACACAACCAGTGCTTGCTATTCCTTTGCACAATTCCCGGAGGGAATGTGCGCATTCTGCGAACTTAGGTGAGCTGCTTAGAATGCATATTGCCGTATCCGGCCCATTATTATAGAAGAAATAAAAAAAGACTGTGTACAGGGCAGTAGTGTCCCATGCAACAGTCTTATTGGTCGAATATGTGATTGTGTTATCCAATGAATATTGTAAATGATGTATTAGCGTATCTGCAAGTACGGATTTTTGACAGATGAATTTTCTAAGATTAATTTATAAGGAATTTCGCAAATTTTAGAATTGGAGGAATACATCATGACAATTATAATATGTCAAAAATGGCACAAGGGTATATAACGACATCTGCTTCGGTGGATGTCTTTTTTTATATTGCTACAAGATGTTGGAGTAGTCGCTAATTACTCTTGAAGTCCACGGTGTTTTCCTCTGGAAAGAGAGGGACACCTATGGGCATTTGGAAAGGATCATAAATCTTCAGGTCGTTTGCTCAGTCCACAAAAGTGGACACATAGGCAGATGGCAGGTGGACTTATTTTCTATACAATATTTGCAGGAGTGATTAGAAGAATGAAAAAGTATATGACAGTAGATGAGATTAAGGCGATTGGTCCTCGTATAAAGAAGCTATTAAAAGATAGAAACATTAAGATTGATACTGCAGCTGAAGTATTAGGTTTTGAGCGCAGCTATTATTATAAGCTTCTAAAAGGAAACAGATCAATGACAATAGATTGTATTATAGCCCATTGTTGTTTTCTGGATGTGAGTATCAGTTATCTTTTATTCGGAGATGAGAGTCTGTTGTGGGACGAACATAACAATGTAGTTCCAGGTGAAATCGAGATTCTGATTGAAAAAGTAATATCATCTATTGAAAACCTTGATGAACACCACAGAGCTGAGAAGGCTGCAAAACTTGGCCATAGATACGCTGTGTTGGTTAGCAAGATGAAATAAAAACTTTCGTCGCTCACAGAAAGCACACAAGGTAAGCAACAGCCCCTTGTGTGTTTTTATGGGTGATGAAGATGATCCTTTTGGTCGAGGAATTATTCACAAAAAAATGATCACCTGTAATGTGTTATCCAACACAATTGAACCTTGATAATTGAATATGGTTAGTTCGCAGGACGTACAAAAGAGTTAGCTTGCCAAGAGGTATGTGCGGTGATATGAGCGCAACTGTTCTGGTTAAGGGTAGTGAAGGCCTACCATGGCGATGATCCTTTTGATAATAATGATACACATCCTTTTATGGATCCATTTGATGACAGGCGGTGCAAGACCGGTGTGAATCGTGAACCTGATGATTACCTGCGAATTTTATTTTATCTGTCAATAAAAGTATATCAGTAGAAGATGTATTTTTACTGGCAGATAATGCCAGATATTATACAGCGAAAGGAGCATACTATGAGTGAAACAGTGATAGTCAAAGAATGGAAAAAATATCGTAGGTATATGGATGCCGCTGATTATTATGGTGTTAGTCGAAGTACTATTGAAAGAATGGCACGTGATGCCGGAGCATTATATAAAATACACAATACAGTGCTAATTAATTGCCAGATATTAGAAGAGTATCTAGAAACCTGTAAACTTGAGGCGACTTACTAAAACATATTTAAATTCCACTTGCAATTTGTATGACAAGAACTTAAAATAGTACTTGGAAGCGCAAGGTTCGGTGTGGTGTTTTTATGATGCATATTATCAAAACATTGCAGCGAAAGGAGCAAGATCATGGAAGAAAATAAAGAAAATGTAAGTAGTGGATGGAAGAAGTATCGACGCTATAAAGATGGAGCAGAGTATTACAACTTAAGTCTGAGCAGTTTTCAAAGAATTGCGTTGGCGGCAGGAGCTGTTAGTAAGATTAATAGGATTGCATATGTAAACTGTGAAATCTTTGAGCAGTATATTGATACTTTCCGTTTGGAATCACCTTATTATTACTAAAATGATCTAAAAACTCTTGCATTTCTGTATCATTGTAACTAGTTGTTTTGGAGGAATTTGTTATGCATGCTGGAGGAAGACCTAAGGCTGAAATCACTAAAGAAAAAGTTGTTAGTGTGAGAATGCTGCCCGAGGACTATGCGAAGGTAAAGCAATATGCAAAGGAAAATAAAATGACAGTGACACAAGTGGTGCAGGAAGGTGTTATGAAGCTCATAGAAGAGAAAAAATAATCACTTCTAGGATTCTCCTTTTCACACAATGAAAGGAGATTTACATGGCATCAAGAAAAGACAAGAGAGGCAGAGTTCTTCGAAAGGGGGAAACCTATAGAGAAGACAAACACATGTATTGTTATTCCTATACGGATGTATATGGTAAAAGACATTATATGTATGCCAAAGACTTAGGAAAGCTTCGTAAAAGAGAGGATAATCTGAAGCGAGACCAGATGGACGGCATAAATACATATGTTGCCGGACAGGCATCATTAAACTTTATGTTTGACCGTTACATTGCTACGAAGACAGAGTTAAGGCCTTCCACACGATCAAGTTATCTGTCGGTATATGACAGGTATGTAAGAGATGATTTTGGGAAAAAGAAACTTGTCAGCATCAAGTACAGTGACATCCTGTTTTTCTACAATCGACTCATGAAGGAGAAAGACCTTCATATAGGTACTATTCAGTATATACAGCGCGTAATCAGACCATCGCTAGAAATGGCGGTGAGAGATAACATTATAAGATCAAATCCTGCAGAAGGTGTGATTCAGCAGCTCAAGAAGAATACCAAAAATACTGGTGTTTACGTGCGCCATGCACTTACTATTGAGCAGCAGAGAGCATTTCTTTCTTTTTTGGAAGAATGTCCGGAATATGCGCGTTGGAAGTGTTTATTCACTGTAATGATTGGTACAGGCGTTAGAGTAGGAGAACTTGTAGGACTTAGGTGGAGTGATGTTGATATGAATGCGAGAAGCATTAGTATTAATCATTCCCTTTTTTATTTTGCGGGAAAGAGAAATACAAGCCCTAGCAAGTGGGTAATCAATCTTCCAAAGACTGAAGCGGGTATAAGAAATATACCTATGGTCGATGTGGTTTATACAGCCTTTATAGACGAAAAAGTCAGACAGCAGGAACTGGGTATTAAGTGTAAGACAAAGATTGATAATATGTCAGGATTTATTTTCTGTAATAGATTCAATGAAGTGTATACGCCTGAATCCATTAATCGTCAGCTTAAGGTTATTATTGAAAATTATAATGTGATTGAAGAAATTAATGCAGTAAGGGAAAAGAGAGAGCCTGTAGTACTTCCTCATTTTACATGTCATCATATGAGACATACCTTCTGTACAAGATTATGCGAAGCGGACGTAAATATTAAGGTAATCCAGTCAGTCATGGGGCATAGAGATATACAGACCACCATGGACATTTACGCTGAGGTAAGTGAAGGGAAGAAAAAGTCATCGTTAGATGAAGTATTTAATGAAATGAAATTATTTTAAAAAGAGAGGTCCTTTAAGTGGACCTGGGCAGAACATCAGAATTTGAAAAGTACAACTGCAATACATCAAAAACGCAGCTGACACTGATTATTTCTGACTGCCATAGATAAAAATTTGTTGATTGATATACAAAGAGCCCGTATTTAATAGATTGGTGCTGACTGAAATTGAACGGACACTGTCCGTAATAATGGAGGAAGTGCAGAGTATAGTGGCGTGCGGTGCCGGCACTGTTACTAAGAGACTTTTTTTCGATGGGCATATAGAGCGCTGCGATACAGTCAAAGATGTTAAGCTCTACGTTGAAAAAGTCGATGAAATGATGGAGCGAAAGAAAAAATTATTTGCCGATTAAAAACTCAAAAAAAGAAGGCTTTACAAATTTAGAAGAAAGAGGAAACTAAAATGGAAGAAAATACAATATTAACTGAGAATACAATTGAAACTGATGCAAAAGAAGATAAGAATGTTGTGATTACTTCGGAATCTGTGGAGCGAAATGAGATTCAGCAGACAGCGTTAATGGAGAAGCTTGAGAAGCTTCAAACAAAGCAGCTGAGATACTCACAGGCATCGGCACTATTTATTTTAATACTAGTAATTGGACTACTTAGTGTTCTTCCTGCAGTATTCAAAACTTTGTCTGCTGCGCAAGAGACAATGAGCAATATGAACACTGTTCTTACTAATGCGAATGATACGATTCTACAGTCACAGACAACTCTTGATGAAGTATCAGAACTTGTAACAACCACACAGTCTGAACTTGTGGATACAACCCAAAAGCTGGGTAGTATTGATTTTGAAGGCTTAAATAGCGCAATTAATGATCTTAGAGAGGTAATATCACCTTTGGCAGAATTATTTAAATAACGCTTCATCCATAAAAATATGCCGGGTAAAACGTGTATTTATTAAGTTATGAAAAACATAAATATATAAGAATAAATGCTTGTTCTTGTTTATTCTACTATTTACTAGTTACATGTTAAGGTGAAGTTATGCAGAGTGATTCGAAAATAAAATATGATAAAAAAACACTTAGAAATTTGCGTAAGGCCATTATTATATTGGCCATTATTGGCATACTGAATACTATCGTATATGGAACTTCATTGAGATATATTTATCGTTCTATGCCATCATTCGTATTGGATCTTGTTGTCGACCTTGAAGGCTTGCTTATTATGATGCTCATAATACTAGGTATTATGTATATTAGTTGCAAGGAATATTTATCCATATTAAAAAAGAGAGGATACGAAGTTCCCGAGGATAAGACAAAGTATAATTCTAAGCTGAGCAATCTTCCAAAGCAGAGTTATGTGACAGAAGATTATGGGACTAGAAGTAAAGGCCATATTGTTTTAGCATGTATAACTTTGGGTATGGCTTTTGCCTACGTTGCAAGAGCTGTAGACTGCGTCCTAAAGTGGAGCGGTGTATTGAATGATATCGAAGTGATAGTCGTAGGTGTTTTGATTGTTGCATTTTTCTGGGCATTTGGAGCATATCGTATTTTCAAAGAATCCGATAACAGAAAGTATTTTGATCCAATAGCATTTGATGATAAAAGTGATAATAAAAAGAAAAGAACCAGCGTATCTAGTAGATTCGCGCAGGTATTATTAGTTGGAATAGGTTGCGCTATTGTTATATTCATTTTTTCAGAGTTCATGGTGTATATCGAAAGATCACGAATTGCCGCAGACTTAGAAAGGGTATCACGCATTGCTAGTGCGATGGAAACAATTGTGCAAAATAAAGATAACTATCCAGAAGATGAGTACAATGAATTCTATAACAGGCTTGAGGAAGGCTTTGATATCTGTGAAGTGAATTGGGCTGACAATAGTATATCCAAGGAGCTTGTCGACAAAGTAGTGCAAAGCGGTGAAAGTATCGATAGCATGAATGACATCGAGAAGATTTTTATCACCAAGGCAAAGTCAGCATATATTAAGCTAAATGATGAAGAACAATGTGAGACTACTTATTCATATTTGTGGGAATATAAGCAAATAGAAACCAGCGAAGTTCGAAGAAATTACATCGCACGTTAATGTGTGAATGGATTATGAAGAAAATGATAAAAGTTGAGTACAACAAATTTGAAGATGAAAACTATAAACCCATGATAGTTAGAAACACTGGTATAGCAAAAGTGCTGTGCCTGGCAGGATCATTGGCGTTGGCGGTATTGCTATTAGCGATACTTGTGTTGATACGTCACAATATGTCTCTTTCGGTTTATATATTTTGTGGGTGTAGCATACTATTTATATATATCCTGGCGATGGTTATAGGTATATTTGGCGTGGTCGAGCCAGCTTTTCCAAGGCTCATGGATTTGAGACTGAAGAAAAATATAGAAAAATATGGCTTGTTAAGTGATTATGATGATGTGATTGCAGATGTTAAGAAGAGTGCATTTGATTTACTAATGGACGAGTATAGCTATTCCCTGGCCCATGATAAGTGCTATAGCGGAGCAGGACTCCTTATCACCAGAAACTTTATAAAAGGAAGGATATATAGATCCTATACATATCAGCCATTCTTAATTCCAACGGACAAAGTGGAGAAGATAGAATTTCGATATTTGCCATATTGGCGTGCGCGTTTTTATTATGAAAATATAATCATGCTTGTATACCTAAAAGATGGTGGATGCCTTGATTTCTTTGTATCCAACGAAGAAACAGGAAAACGAAGTGCAGTAGACGAAATTAATCGGATAATATCATTAGATTAAGCTATAAAGACTATTCAGATATTTTGTGATTTTAATAACCTGGGTCTACTTTTTTGAAAGAAAAAAGCCGATATAATTTATTATAAATAATTGATTATTTGTATGGTGGGTGGATGCGTATGAAGAAGTCAAATAAAGGTTTTACATTAGTAGAATTAATCGTTGTTCTTGTGATTCTTGCAATACTGGCAGCGATATTGGTGCCAGCTCTTCTTGGATACATTGACAGAGCAAAAGAAAGTCAGGATATGTTAAAGGCAAGAAATATGCTGCAGGCAACGCAGGCTGTACTTGTTGATTACTATGGAAAAGGAAAGAATCTTCCAAGTGAAGATTATAAAACAAACTCGAATTCTGACTTTTCAAAAGCAGTTAGAAAGCTTGCTGATGATGATCCATATATGGTAATTGTAGGTGTTGGAACAAAAGGCGATGGAATTAATAAGAAAGAAATGTATGATACACCAGTGCACACACAGCATACAGCATATTTTGTCGCATATTGGGAATCGAAGGATAAAGCACCTATATTTTTCGATGGTACAGATTGGAGTATGGATTATCCATGGGGAAGTCAGACGGGGTCAGAGTATAACTATTTTATGGTAAATGGCGAGAAAGTGAATTTATCATTTATTTTTATCGCAAATAAAAGCAACAAAAATATTTGGCCAGATTTAAAGAAGGCAGTTACTGATCACGGACACTCTCTTGGTTCTAACGAAAATAGAAAAAAATAATAATTCTCGTGTCGATTTGCGTTGAAAGGGGTTAGTTTGCTTAAAATCTGTTTATATATCAATTTTCTTATTTTATTTGTTTTATCAATATGGACATTTGTTAGAAGTGTTAGTAAGGATAATACTAAGAAGACTGCTAGTGCTGTGCTTCTCATATTACTAACCTTCTTTAATCTTGTGGCTGTAGGTACATGTCTTGATACCGGATATGAATTATTATTATTCTATCTGGTAGTCTTAATCACTATAGCTGTCAATATTTTCAGTATTATTATTTCTGTTGTAAAAAGGAAAATCAAAACACAGGAGCCAACTGTTAGAAGTATCCTTGCGCTTTTGGTCGCACCGATACTTATGTTTGTGGTTCCGTTATGTATAGAGCTGGTGCTTCTTTACGGTAGTAGCTTTGTTTTAAAGTTCAATTATCAAAATGGAATTGTAGAATCTACGGATACATACTATGCCATTGTTAATGGCAGGAGTCATAAGCTCTCTTTAGGAGGCGATATTGTAAATAAACGAGGCGGCGTCAGATATAAGTTCGATAAGATATACTACTACGAAACCAAGGAAAATGATGACGGAGAGCTCGTGCTCCAATGTGTTTATGGTGGAGAGGAGTATTTAGATGCAGCTGATGAGATATATCAGGTAGCTGTGAAGGATCATAAGGGTACTTCCGAAGCAATGATGAAATATGTGCCCGATGTTAATATTTCTATCATAGAGATGATGCATGCGGATGGTAATTACCTAGTTCATCTGTATGAAGGAACCACTAAGCTTGGTGACCTAGATACCTACGGTAGTCTCAAAGAAGTCATAGTCTATTAATTGTTTTATATTCAAAATAATGGATGCTTTATTCTCCATAATATAGTATGCTATTAATCGTGTAATATATATAAGAGTTTTATATGGATACAAAATGTATCCAGGTGGAGGAAACAAAATGAAGAAGCGATTGATAGCAGCGTTACTATCAGTGTGTATGGTAGGCGTAGCACTTAGCGGATGTGGTAGTTCTAATACTACAGAGCAAGCTCCCTCAGTAGGTGATGCTACTGCAACAACTGTTGATAATAGCGATTATTTTCCAGGTACAGATATGCCTGATGCCAGTGATATTGGGACAGCGAATATAATTGCCAACATTGATAGTTATATGGCAAGCGGAAGCGATATGGGCTTCACTTATACAGATACTATGTATAGTCTTGATGAAGACTATGTTTTTGAATTTGATGCGAGTGATAAAGCGGGTAGTGTATGCTATGATGCCTTTTGTGTATATGTATCAGAGGATGATATGCAGGAAGATATCGATAGCGTGAAAAATAACGGCTATCACTCATCAGGATATTATTGCGAATCTTCTTATGAGGATGGCAAGATTAAGGTTGCACCTCGCGGAATTATCAGACTCGCAGGAGTGTACGAGGCTGATCCTGACGCACCTCCAACATGGGGAATCTATAATAAACTATTTCTTGCGCAGTGGCTTGATCTTGAAACAGGCGAGCAGCTTGACGAGCCACTTGTCACATTATTCTCAGTACAGCATGATGTCGATGCTCCTGTAGTAACACAGAAGCTCGATGAGGCCAATAGCTATACATTAACCTGGAATCCTATTGCAGGCGCCACAGAATATTCTGTGTTTTTAATGCTTAATGATGAGGCATTTAGCTACGAGGGAACTACAACTGATACTAGCATGTCGATTCTCGAGTTCCAGAGTGAGATAGATACGTTGTCCATACTTTCAACTATTACAATCAATGATACTGGCGCCTTTCTTGGTATGAACTATTCAGTTGCATCTAGTTATAATCACGGTTATAAGTATGTGGTAGTTGCTAAAGGAAACAATGGTATTTCTGGTATCAGTAATATAATTGATCCAGCCGATATTGCAGGATCTATTCCTAATACTACAGTGTCAGCATCGCCTACTTTTGATATTTTAAGTGTTGATAATGTACCTTTTTATTCGTATGTAACCATGGCCGATGGTTCTGAAAAGAAGATGATGATCAATTATCATGGTGCTTATGTATATGAGCTTGATGATGGAACAATACATGTTTCAACCAAGTTTTTGAATACAGACCTTGCTTGTATTTTTAATATTACAGGTATTGATGTAACAACATTTACATCTAATAAGTCTGTAATCCTTGATAAACAGGATAGCGAAAATCAGACAGGCGGTTCGGTTGATCCAGTTAATAATATGTCCGAAGTTCCTACATCCAACGAGGAAGAGAAGGACGAGATAGTTGAGCAGTTAATAGAAGACAATGATATTCAGGTTGATGCAACTCCTTCTGCTGACGATGATGCTGACGATGATGATATCGTAGAGCCAGAAGAAGATGATGATGACATCGTAGAGCCAGATGATGATGATGACGATGATGACATCGTAGAGCCAGTAGATGATGACGATATCGTAGAGCCAACTGATGATAATACATCAGGTCCAGCTCCAACAGTTACTCCTGGCGGATATACTACAAGTGATCTTTATAATGCTGCGCTTGTGAAGATTGATGATACATATAAAGAGTATGGTATCGATCCTGATGATATATCTACCATACTGTATGCTAACAGCAAGCTTGAAGCATATCTTGGATATGCCCTTATGGCTAGACTTGAGGTAATACCGGTTCCAACAGATGTTTATCCAGAGGCAACTAATGTTAGCAATCTTTATGATATATTCTGGGCATCATATAGACAGAATCCAACTTCTGGTTTTATAAGTGGTTTCGATTATTCTTATGATTATCAGTCAATAGTTATCAATTATGGTGATGATACAGATGTAAGACTTAAACAGACTGTGGAAGAGCTTGAAACAGCCAAGTCCGTTGTGGACAGGGTGGTAAAACCATCGATGACTGCAGAAGAAAAGGTATATGCATTAAATCAGTATTTCTGTGATAATGCAGCCTATGATTTTGACTCAATGTCAACTAGTGTTGATCTTAACAATCTATCACAGGCATTTATAGATGCTCATACACCTTATGGAATTTTGTGTAGAAACTTTGGTGTATGCGAAAGCTACTCAGAGGCATTTGCATTAACAGGCCGTATGGCAGGTATCGATGTAATCATGGAAACAGGTACCCTTTCAGGTGGTCCTCACGAGTGGAACAAGGTATGTATCGATGGACAGTACTATATTGTTGATATAACCAATAATGATAGAGAGGTTGCTAGCAACTCGCTTCTCCTTGTTTCTGAGAAACAGGCAACATCCCTTTGTGGTAATACAACCTCGTATCTAGTGAATGCCAAGGCTACTGATGAGTCCAAGGAGTATTATGCCAATACTGTAGGCCTTATCTATTCTGTTGAGGATGGAGTAGAAGAGCTTGAGAGACAGTTAACAGCAGGCAAGATAGCCAATATAAGAGTTGGTTTTGATGCAACTGATAGCGACTATACTGAGATGTTAGTTACTGTATATAAGGATGGCTATGATATTCTTAACTGCAACTACGTACTCAATGAGGTAGTAGGTGTTGGAATAGATTAAAACAATTGAGCATATTTTATATTTTGACAAAGACCCATTCAAATGAATGGGTTTTTTGTTTGTGTTTTATGATAAAATATAAGACGCATAATAGGAGGGATTATCGGTGAAAATAGAATGTAGATACTGCGCTGCAATCATCGATTCAGCAGATGAAAAATGTCCGCACTGCGGAGCAGTCAATAAAGATTATATACGCGCAGCTATTGGACAGCCACGTACAATTGATGAGCTTGCCCAGTGGTATAGAGAGCACAATCTGCCGCCTTACGAGGTTACTAGATTCTTCATTGGCATGGATAGAAGGGAGTCACGCTGTTTTGGTATTTTCAGAAAGCCTGATGGAAACATTCTTGTATATAAAAACAAGGATGATGGTACAAGAGCAGTTAGATATGATGGCCCTGATGAAGCATTTGCTGTTAATGAATTCTACCAGAGGCTAAAGACAGAGATTGCTAATCAGAAGAGTAGAAATAGTAGCGCTCCAGTGGCTGTGAAAAAGAAGAGCAATGTTTTTTTGAAGGTTATTATTGGATATTTTATAGTTGCTTTTGGTGTGCAGCTTTTGGCGCTTCCTGTAATATTCTCTAGTTCCTTATTTTTTAGGTCTTCAGATAATAATAGAAGCACCGAAAATACAAAGCGTATCTCTTACGATTGCGATAGTGGATATTACAATTACAACGATGATTATTATTATTTCGTCAATAATATGAACACCTGGTACTACTACGATGATAGTACGAACTACTGGGAGAAAACCAGAGATATTGATGAAGAACTGTATGATAACTGGGAAGATTATTATTCATCTTCATCGGATTTTTCTGAGGAATATGAAAACGGAACTACGTATTATGATCAGTGGTATGTCACTGACTATCAGACCTATTCGAGCAACAGCAGTGATGACAGCTATAGTAGTAGCGACTGGGATTCGGGCTCTAGCTGGAGTAGCAGTGACTCCTGGGACTCTGGCTCAACTGACTGGAGTAGTGACTGGTAATCAATTCCATAAAAAATAAAAGTTATGCTCGTATCTTATGTAAGTTTAGGATGCAGGAGATATATATTATGAAAAAAAGATTAGTTTCAATAATTTTACTGATGGCAATGCTTGGTATGACAGGCTGTGAAGCGGGAGGAAATATTATAGATAAAGCGCCTGATGGTCAGGTGGCTGTTCAAGATGCTTCTGATTATGATGTAAATGCTAACGCACATATGACTAGTATAATGGATCAGCTTTCCGAGACTGCGCCAGATACAAATATTCTTCTTTCAGGAACATCTATTAATATGGCACTTGGTATGACTATGCAGGCAGCAAGTGGTGAGAGCCTTTCGCAGCTTCAGGATTTTTATGGAGCCAATGCTGATGAGATGGCAGGCTATGCTAGTAGCCTGATGGCTCGTTACGACAAATTGAAGAACGTGGAAGTCAAATTATCTAATGGTATATACTGCGACGAAGAAGAGGTATTTACAGAGGAGTACAGGAAGAAGCTTAAAGATATGTATAGAGCCGATGCTCTTGAGTTACCTTTTCATTCGAATTCTGGTAGCTCAGCCAAGGTAATCAATGATTTTTGCGATGGCAACACAGATGGCATGATTCCTATAATTGTCACACCTGATATAGTTGCCCAGTCGGATGCAATACTTGTTAATGCTCTTTATTTTAATGGAAAATGGGCCAAAAGATTTGAAGACTACCAGGTGCGTGATTTTGAATTTAATAATATTACTGGCAATGTCAGTACGGTTAAGGGTATGTCATCAAAATCCGAAGTGGCTTATGTTAATGATAACGCAACAGCATTCTCTTATGCTTATAAGGACGATTCCATTGTATTTATAGGTATACTTCCTGATGAAAGTATATGCGATAGTAATGGCAATTTTAATGTGTCTGATATAAATATTGATGATCTGCTTCAGTCCAAAGTTAAAGAGGAAGTTTATTTCACAGTACCTAAGTTCAGCCTTGAGTACGGTACAACTCTCGATGCGGCCCTTAAGGAACAGGGTCTTTCAAGCTTGTATAGTAATTATGATCTTACAGGTATGACAGAAAATCCACAGAAGGTATCAACCGTTATTCATAAAGTTAAGATTGAGCTTGATGAAGAAGGTACCAAGGCGGCAGCAGCCACAGCTGTTGCAACCACCAAAAATGCTGCAGAAGCAGAACCTTTTATTGAGGTAAGACTTGATAGACCATTTGCCTTTTTGATATATGACAAGGAAGCCAATGAAGTATTATTCATGGGTAAGGTTGTATTACTGTAGGATTTACTGAAAATCAAATATTATCGCTATTAAGCCTTCATGAAAAAGCATTTTTTGTCGTGATTAATGCTATGAGTGAGGGCTTTTTTATTGCTATAATTGTTATTGGAATTAAATGATATAAGCATGGAGGAATAAATTAATGATGGCAGTCGTCGTACCTATAGTAGTTGTAGGAGCTATTTTACAGGGATTATTTATCACAGTAGAGCACCAGAAAAAGTTTGTCGCAGCCGATGCTTTGAAGGGACTGGCAGCAGCATGTTTTGTTGTGGTAGGTACTATTGGATTTGTGACAACAAGAAATGATTCATATGCTCTTAAAATCGTTATAGGTTTATTCTTTGGAATGCTTGGAGATATCCTTCTTAATATGCGTTTTATATTTGGTGAAGAGAAGGGACAGAAGTTCTTCCTTCTTGGTATCGTTGCCTTTCTTATAGGTCATATATTATATCTTGCAGCGCTTACACCACTAGCAACGCATGCATGGATATGCGTGGCTATTGGACTTGTTTTAGAGCTTGCGCTTTTGCTTTATATTTTTACAACTATGAAGGTCAAGCTGGTGTTTAAAATATTTGGAGTGTTCTATCTTGGTGCGGTTATCATCATGTCAGTTATGGCAGTTGATGCAGCCATAGTAGTCAAGGATATTAGAAGTATAGAGTGTGCTGTGGGTGCAGTTTTGTTTATGCTTTCGGATATCATACTTATATTTAATACATTTGGTGGTTCGTCCAAGTTTTCAGCACGTATTGCCAATTTGTCATTGTATTATATAGGACAGATGATGATAGCGATAAGTTTATTCCTGTAATACAAAACATGCACGATAACATATCATAATGTACTAATTATCATACTGTTAGTATTTATGGTGAGATATATAATTTATTCATAAACATTTGCTAGATTATTTTTACGGAGGAAATTAATATGGAAGAATTTATTTTTATCGAAAGGATTTTAACCTGGCTACCTAGAAAGATAGTTAGTTGGATAGAAAGGGAGTTAGACAGAGGGCGCTACGTGTAGCGCCTTTTTTATTTCTTCATATATTTGTGGTATAGTATACAGGGGTTAAATAATAGGTTTAGGAAATTAATACG
Organism: Lachnospiraceae bacterium; assembly: GCA_045600085.1. GTDB lineage: Bacteria > Bacillota > Clostridia > Lachnospirales > Lachnospiraceae > NK4A136. The sequence goes on along the minus strand of JAZRXF010000144.1, from coordinate 1,355 downwards.
AATATGAAACGAAGAATAATAGGTGGAGTAGTAATAGCTTTTATGCTTCTTACGCTTGCTGCATGTGCTGGTTCTAAAAATAGTAGCGATAATCAGAATATTAGTAACAATACTACTACCTCGGAAAGTCAGTCTGAGGATTCGGCAAGTATTAACGCTAGTTCTACCAGCACAAACGAAGTAAGTGATAATAGTATTGACACTGAAGAACTTATAGAAGAAACAGTTAATAATGACTGGCTTGAACTTGATGAGCAGCTTGGTAAGCTGACTAATGTCCAGGATAATATCTGGATGAATGATGATGAGAAATACGCTGAGCTTACTGTTTCACTCAATAATATAATCGCATCCCAGGGTATAGCTGGTACGTTAGTAGTAGCAACTGACCACGATATCATATATACATCGGGAACTGGTGCATATGATATTTATGGCAATCTTGTATCCATGGATACGACTTATGGTATAGGTTCTATTAATAAGACGTTTACGGCTGCCTGTATCATGAAGCTTATGGAAGAGGGTAAGATAGGGATAGATGATACTATCGATAAGTACTTCCCTAACTTCCAGCATGGAAGTGAGATCACGGTTTATCAGCTTTTACATATGTGCTCGGGACTTCCAGGCATAGGATTAAGCAAGGGCCCAGAGACAACCAGACAGGACCGCTTTGAGATGGTTCTTTATGGCGAGTACTATGATAATTATTTCTTCGACAAAATCATTTATCCTTGTGCACTCGACTTTGAGCCGGGCAGTGAGATGAGATATTGTAATACCAATTATTTCCTGCTTGCCAATATTATTGAGATAGTTTCAGGTCAGACATATGCTGAGTATGTGACAGATAATATAATCACGCCGCTTGGCCTTACTGGCACATCACTTGGGTGCGTTCAGGATTTGACTAGTAGAACTGCTGATCCTGATTTCACACCACTTTACATGAGTACTATGGAGAAGACTCTCAAGGGCTATGGTGCCATGCATTCAAAACCACTTGATATTCTTATGTTTGACAGAGCAATATTCAACGAAGGTCTTTTTGGTAGTGAATATGTTGATATAATGACCGAAATGAAGTTTAACTACGGCTGTGGCTGGATGAGCGAAGAGTATGAATTGTGTCACTACAATCCACTTGGTAAGCCTAGTCCTACAAGAAATATTTACCACGATGGCGCGGTATATTCTTTTAGAACATCGAACTGTGTACTTAACGCTGAGGGAGAAAGATTATATATCATATGGTTCAATTCATCTTATACCGACTTGAATCCACTTATATACGACGCTTGTATGACATATATTGACGCCTACGCCGAATAATAAAATATTATCCATAAAAT
>JAZRXF010000143.1:0-14343 GCA_045600085.1 Lachnospiraceae bacterium | reverse complement strand
CGGAGTAGGTAAGACAGTTCTTATTCAGGAGCTTATCAGAAACATTGCTACAGAGCACAATGGATATTCGGTATTCACAGGTGTTGGTGAGAGAACTAGAGAGGGTAATGACCTTTACCACGAAATGAGCGAGTCAGGAGTTATTGATAAGACAGCCATGGTATTTGGTCAGATGAATGAGCCACCAGGAGCTCGTATGAGAGTTGGTCTTACAGGTCTTACTCTTGCTGAGTATTTCCGTGATAAGGGTGGCTCAGACGTTCTTCTCTTCATCGATAATATTTTCCGATTCACTCAGGCTGGTTCTGAGGTTTCAGCTCTTCTTGGACGTATGCCATCAGCCGTTGGTTATCAGCCAACACTTCAGACAGAGATGGGTGCTCTTCAGGAGAGAATTACATCAACAAAGAACGGAGCTATCACATCAGTTCAGGCTGTATATGTACCAGCCGATGACCTTACTGACCCAGCTCCTGCTACAACATTCGCTCACCTTGATGCAACCACAGTTCTTTCGCGTTCAATCGCAGAGCTTGGTATCTACCCAGCCGTAGATCCACTTGAGTCTACATCACGTATCCTCGACCCAGAGGTAGTAGGTGAGGAGCACTATAGAGTAGCACGTGAAGTTCAGGAGATTCTTCAGAAGTACAAAGAGCTTCAGGATATCATTGCAATCCTTGGTATGGATGAGCTTTCAGAGAATGATAGACTTGTTGTTAACAGAGCTAGAAAGGTTCAGAGATACTTATCTCAGCCATTCTTCGTTGCCACACAGTTTACAGGCTTAGAGGGTAAGTATGTACCAGTAGCTGAGACAATCAGAGGCTTCAAGGAGATTCTTGAAGGTAAGCATGATGACATTCCAGAAGGTTATTTCTTAAGTGCAGGTACTATTGACGAGGTAGTTGAAAAGTATAACAACCGCTAATATCATGACGAATAAACGAGGAATGACATGGCAGAAAATACATTTAAACTAAAAATCATCACACCAGAAAGAGTCTTCTATGAAGGAGACGTTACTATGGTGGAATTTAACACAATAGAAGGTCAGATAGGTATTCTTAAAAAGCATGTACCTACTACTGTTATAGTTAGCCCGGGTGTACTTACTATAACTGAAGATGAAGGTGTCAAAATGGCAGCTCTTCACTCTGGTTTTGCAGAAATTCTTCAGGATGAGGTAACTATACTTGCTGAATTGGTAGAGTGGCCTGATGAAATTGATTCCAATCGTGCAGAAGAAGCAAGAATTCGTGCGGAGCGTCGTATTGCAGCAAATGACGATGGAACAGATTTAGACAGAGCTGAGGTAGCCCTTAAAAAGGCTATCGCCAGAATATCTGCAATTAAGTAATTATTACTTTTATGTAATGTATAATCCCTGCAAACCTTGGTTTGTAGGGATTTTTGCGGAAAGGAGGACAATATGCGCAGCTTTAATATTGGTAGATTTATTATCAAGCTTATATACTGTATAGCCGTGTTTTTTGTGTTCCTTTTTATCTTTAGTAGCATATGTAATCAGGGCAATGATGATATGACTACTACAATGAGCAAGGCATCATATCCAACAGTTTCATTTAAGTATAATGGTATGAAGCTCGGTATTCTGCACGGATATGCTGAGGATGTGGATATTATGTATTTACGAGAGGGAATAACACCTCTTATGCCAGGCAGAAATATAAGTCTTTCTATCGATACCTACGGAACCTTTGTCAATGGACTCAGCTATGAGGTTAGGTCAATAGATGGCAGTAGGCTCATCGAAGATACGCCAGTGTACAACTATCTGAATGATGGTAAGACAATAACAGCTGATATAACTCTCAAGGACCTTTATGACAAGCAGGAGCTTTATCTTATGTGTGTCAAGGTTCAGACAGAGGGAGAGGTTATAAAATATTTTACAAAAATAATAGAGACAGATATAAGTGTGGAAGAAAGACTTAAGTTTGCCTATTATTTTTCAGAAACAAGCTTTGATAAGATAAAAGCAGCCGATGAATTGAAAACCTACATGGAAAGCAATTCCAAAGGAGACAACAGCACATATCATAGGGTTGATATTCACTCTAGTATGGAGCAGGTTACATGGGGTAACCTTCAGCCTAGTATTGAGACTGATATGATAGCATCGCTAAAGGAATTCGATGATACAATGGGTATCATTACTGTAGATTATTTTGTATCCACAGGAGAGGGCGATGAAAAAATATATTATAAGGTTCAGGATACCTATAGAGTACGCGAAGGTAAGGACAGACTTTACCTCCTTGAATTTTATAGGGATATGAATCAGATATTTGCATTAAGCAATGGAATAATCAATAATAATAAGATTGTTCTTGGAATAACTGACGAGGATGTGGAGATATCGGAAAGCCAGGATGGCAACCAGCTTGTATTTGTTAATAGTGGAAGATTATATAGCTATAATATCAATGACAATAAGCTAGGATATTTATTCGGATTCTACGAGGATGATTCACAGATAGGTTTTAGAGAAGCTTTTCAGGACTATGATATAAAAGTCTTTAATATAGATGAAAATGGCAATGTATACTTTATGGTATACGGATATATGCCTCGCGGAGAGCATGAAGGGCATATGGGAATTTCGATTTATTATTATGATGCCATCATCAATAATGTCGAAGAAAAAATGTTCCTCGCTTATGACAGAGATTTTGACATGCTTAGCCAGCAGGTTAATACACTTAGCTTTGTTAATACCAACAACTCTGGTTTTGTATTTGTCGATGATACAATATACAAGATAGACATAGAGAAGTCCGAGAGTAATATTATTGCTAACAATATTCCATTTGGAGGTATTGTTGTATCCGATGACAGTGATATGTTAGCATATGTCAGTGGTGGTGATATTAATAATGCATCTCAGATAGTCATGATTAACCTGGTTACAGGTGCTGAAACCTACGTTCAGGCCGGTGACAACAAGCGTATCAAGACAATCGGATTTTTTGGTGATCATTTAATATATGGTATTGCTGAAAAGGATGATATATATACAGAGACCAACGGCAACGTGGTATTCCCTATTAATACTATTATCATTCGTGACGAAAAGGGTAATATATACAAGGAATACAGTGAAGATGGTGTATATATTATGGATACAGTTCTTGAAGATGCCATGCTGTCTCTTTCAAGAGCAAGAAAAGTGGATGGCGGTTATGTCAGCACTTCTAATGACCAGATTCTGAACAATAAGGTTGATATAGTATACAAGAACAATATTGAAAAGGCTGTCACAGAAAATTATGAAACAATAGTGCAGTTAGCTGTAAAGAATCCTATGGATACTGAAAAGATGAGGATTCTTACTCCTAAGCTGGTTATTTATGAAGGTATCCGTTCAGATAATATAGGTCGTGGTCAGCTCGATGATAGATATTACGTATATGTTATGGGTAGTCTTTCATCAGTAACTGATAATATTTCAGAAGCTATAATAATGGCTGATGCCAACAATGGTGCCGTTACAGATAGTGTTGGCAAGTGTTTATATCTAAAATCCACCTTGGCCAAGAAAAATCAGATAATGGCTATTACGGGTACATCTGTCAATGATAATGCAGGTGTTGAGGATACACTTCCAGTATGTCTTAATACTATACTAGAGCTTAATGGTAAGAATATAGATACGAGAAGAGATGTTAAGCGAGGAGACAGCCCTGAGGACATATTATCTTCTAATATCGAGGACATAACAGTTCTTGATATAAGTACCTGTAGTCTTGATGCATCCCTTTACTTTATAGAAAAGGATATACCAGTTCTAGTAACTGATAGTAACAAGATGAGTGTTCTTCTTATAGGGTACAATGATATCGAAATTGTTATTATGAATCCAATGAATGGTGAAGTATATAAAATAAGTAAAGGTGAGGCTGAGAAGTATTTTGATGGAGCTCACAAGATTATCACTTATACTAAGAAGTAAATCAGGTAATAATTTAGAAAGGTTAAAACGGATAGAACAATGAATATATACAAGGATATGGGAATATCAGATAAGGTGTATGAGTTTGCTGAGGCAACGCTAGCAGAGCTTAAGGAAAGATTTGAAGCCATAGATAAGCTGGCTGAGATCAATCAGATGAAGGTTCTAAAAGCACTTCAGAACAACCAGGTTTCGGAAGCATGCATGCTTGGAACAACTGGATACGGATACAATGATATCGGTAGAGATAAGCTTGAAAAGGTCTATGCCGATGTGTTCCATACAGAGGATGCGCTTGTTAGACCACAGATTACCTGTGGTACTCATGCTCTTGCCCTTGCCCTTATGAGTAATCTTCGTCCTGGTGATGAGCTTCTTAGTCCAGTAGGTAAGCCATATGATACTCTTGAAGAAGTTATAGGTATTAGAGAGTCCAAGGGGTCACTTAAAGAATATGGTATTACATACAGACAGGTGGATTTACTTCCAGATGACAGCTTTGATTATGATAATATTGCCAAAGCTATTAATGAGAAAACAAAGCTTGTGACTATCCAGAGATCCAAGGGATATCAGCCAAGACATACTCTGGGCGTCGAGGAGATAGGTGAGCTCATTTCATTTATTAAAAAAATCAAACCAGACGTAATATGTATGGTTGACAACTGCTACGGAGAATTTGTTGAAGCTATAGAGCCTTCAGATGTGGGTGCTGATATGATAGTTGGTTCTCTTATCAAGAATCCAGGAGGTGGACTTGCTCCGATAGGTGGATATATAGCAGGTAAAGCAGAATGTGTAGAGAATGCAGCCTACAGACTTACTTCACCAGGACTTGGTAAGGAGGTAGGAGCTTCGCTTGGAGTGCTGAAGGACTTCTATCAGGGATTATTCTTATCGCCAACAGTTGTGGCTGGAGCTGAAAAGGGTGCTATATTTGCAGCAGCCATGTATGAGAAGCTAGGATACGCTGTTGTTCCTGATAGCAAGGAAGAGAGACATGATATTATTCAGGCCATTACATTTGGAACACCAGAAAAGGTTGTTGCATTCTGTCAGGGAATCCAGAAGGCTTCTCCTGTTGACTCACATGTATCAGCCGAGCCATGGGCTATGCCAGGATATGATAGTGATGTTATTATGGCAGCAGGAGCGTTTGTATCTGGTTCATCCATTGAGCTTAGTGCCGACGCACCTATGAAGGAGCCATATGCCGTATACTTCCAGGGTGGTCTCACATGGCCTCATGCCAAGTTTGGTATTATGATGAGTCTTCAGACTCTCTATGAGAGAGGACTTGTAGAGCTATAATTCATACTGATTTGTTCGAATTTTATATTTTTTTAATATTTTTTAAAAATATTCCATAAATTTGAGATCTGGCTTCGTATCATTAATATAAATGATAAAAGCCTATTTCAAATCCTTTTTCTATAAATGTTTCTACAAGAAAAGCGGTGACTATTACGTCACCGCTTTTTGACTTAGTAAGCATATAATATTTAGAAATAGTATTATAAGGTCAATTCAGATACCTTAACAACAAGTACGTCATCGATATATTGTATTGAACCTTTGGCTGGATATATAGGCATATCAGAAATATCACTTGAGGTTTCATCAATAGAAGTAATATTGAGATATGCATTGAGATATACATTGAGATATACATCCATAGACATATCATAGGTACAAGGAGTCTTCCAGTTACCATAAACATTGATATCACGAAGATAAGGAACCTCCTGGATATATGTGGATTTATCCATTGAACCGATTATAGCAACAGGAGTTGTTCCATATTCGTAAGAATCGGTACTTTCAATATCGTGAATTAGTCTTGTCGCATAGCTTTCAGCAGCTCTGTCCTCCATATCAATCTTAAAATACATTTGATTGCTAAGGACGATACTGTTCCATACAAGGAGTAGCACAGGGATAGCGAGAGCAATCATCCATTTGTTTTTCACACTTTTTTTAGAAGCAATTTGAATTACATATATGAATAAAACAAATATCATATAGAAAGAATAAGTCATAAGACTGTGTTCCATCCCCTTAGATAGGAAGAATACCAAATTGATACAAAAAGGCATAACGGCTAATACTATTAATAATAAAACTATTTCAGTGATTCCAAGTTTATTAATTTTGGCGATGTAAATCAAACCAGCAACTATCAATAATAAAGACAAAATGACGGATACTTTTAGGATTACCTCCCACATTGAACTAATGCTTCTTCCGAGTAAATAAGTAGAAGAGAATACACTTGGATTCATAAGAGAGGTGAACACAGAAGTATAGGCTTTGGTGATGAGCTCAACCACAGAAGTATTTTGATAATCACCAAGCTCGGATAGTCCATTATAGGTAGTTGATATTTCAACGTGATGAAGCTTACATATCAAGTTATAAGAAATATAATATATAACGGCACTGCATAGAAGACCGAAAAAGTACTTGATAGATGTAATAATAATATCTTTAGCTTTTGTTTTATATAGAATCATTGATATTATGGAGAACAAAAGTAGAGCAATGGCCACATCAATATAAGCCTGATAGAAAGCCATGCTGCATACAAAGAAAATACTTCCTAGTATATATCCTAGAAGGGTATCACGTTTATAAAACCAGGCTCCAAGCGCTGCAAGAAACAGTGCCACGGCGTATATATCAACCCATGGTAAGAAGCACGCTATTGATGATGTCATGGTTTCATTGCAAATGCACAATGCGACCAGCATGGTAAGGTATATAGGCCTAGTAATATCCAAAATATCTGAAATTAAGTAAATTGATATTGAAAGAAAAAGTACTGCAATACATCCAATAAGCCATGGCGCACATATAGATCCACGCATAACCATTGTTAGTGGCTGAAGAAAACGCCCCAGTGAACGTTGCCAGTAAATATCGTCCTGAAATACCTCTACCAAAGCATCTGCAGTGTATAGATTATTAAGAAATCGATAACCATGAGCTACCATAAAAAGTATTACGGTATTTAATAAAATATATTTGTATTTTGTAGTGTTGATGTTATATTTTAAGCCTAATGTCATAAAGCGTCTCCATGTTGATTAGTTAATATTTTAAATATTTAAATTGATATCTCTTTGATAATTATATTTATATGAGACTATATTATCAACCAAGGAACATTTTATGTATCATAAATATTTTCAAAGTTATTTCCATAAATATGAGATATAGCATCGTATCATTAATGAATAAGATGGCGAGGAGAAATGAAAATGAAAAAGTTTTTTGTAGGGTGTGTAATTGCAGCTGCTTTAGTTGGCTGCACTAATAATAATGATAAGGTAGTTAGCGATGTTACGCCGTTAGCTGATGAAATAAGCATATCTGAAAGCGATATTGCTAAGGAAAACGATACAGAAGCCACTATGGAAGAAATAGATGCAGATACTCAAGTAGAGAAGCCATTTGATTCAGGCAACGAAGAAGTAGATACAATGGCTATGAACACAGTAGTGTTAGCGCAGGATGAGGTCATAAAAAACAGTTACTGGGCTGAGAAGAACAAGCTATACAGAGTAGAGATAAATTATGTGGATACTCCAGCTGATGAGTATACACATAAAAGAGATGAGTTCTTTTATGTAAATGAGGATGGAACTGTTACTACATTTGAAGTTAAATATACTACTAAGGTTTCTAACGATGAATCTCATCAGGTATTTCAGGCTTGTGGATTTGAGGCAAAGCTAGAAGATGTGAATTTTGATGGAGTAGACGATGTTGTAATTAGTCTTGGATATGCAGGTGCACAGGGCGACATGGTTTATACAGCATACCTTGGCGGAGCTGAAGGATTTACTGCCGATAAGTCATTTGAAAATATACCAAACTATAAGCTTGATAACGAAGCTAAGCTGATAAATGGTAACTATAGAAGCAATGCAGAAACAAGGGTTGAGCAGAGCTACAAGTATGATAGTGTTACTAGTAGTTTTGTGCTTATAGATGAGATGGTTATTGATGAATCCATGGAGATTCTATTTAGCACTGTAGGCGAGATACTTTATGACTATGTGGGGACAGATGGTCAGGATTATCTAGTTGTATTTAGGTATGGAGAGGCTTACGATGGTTCAACATTTGTTGGTGATAAGCGTATGCTTACTTCTGACCTTGAATATTTCTATAGCGAAGTAATGGGAGAGAGTAGAAGCTTTACTCCAGGTCAGGCTCATTCACCTGAAATGGCTGCAGAATGCAGAGATGATGGTTACTGCTATACATACAATACAGTTGGTCTCATGGGATATTTTGCGGTAAAAAATATCACTATTAATGGTGATGTATATCAGGTCGAAGTTGGCTATTATGATGATATAGATAATGAAATGGATTCTATTACATTTAATATGAAGGCAGCTGACAATAAATATGGATATACATTAGTAAAATAATTTATTATACAGCTCGTTTATCTAGCCATTTCTTTGAGATGAATCTAATAAGGAAGCTGATACCTCTGATGTACCAGTCAACAAACATACCAATCCATACACCGAGTATTCCAAGATGGAAAAATGTTATTAACACATATCCAACGATTACTCGACCAGCCCACATAGATATGATACTGATTATCATGGTATATTTAACATCGCCAGCGCCCCTTAGTGCGTGAGGCATTGTAAAGCTAAGTGGCCATATAAGAAGAGAAGCTATGCTGAAGGCATGGAGCACTGTTATGGCTATATTAGTTGCATCAGGTGATAGAGAGAATAATCTCACAATATATGGTGACAGGAAGAAAAAGGTTATCTTACTAATCCAGTCGCCAATATATGCAAGTCTTATCATATATTTCGTATCTCTTACCGCAGCATCCCTATCCCTGGCACCAATATTTTGGCCAGTTATAACTACAAGGGCAAGACCTATAGTGTTGCCTATAATATTTGGAAATTCTATTACCTGGTATGATATGGAGTTGGCAGCTATTGCAGAGGTTCCGAGAGTAGCAATGACACTTGCTAACGCCAGCTTTCCCACATGAAACATACCATTTTCTATACCACTTGGTACGCCCATAGCAAGTATTCTTCGAAGCATATCGAAAGATACAAGGCGTGTGTCTTCAAATATATCTTGTGATTTTAGATTAGACTCTTTTCTTACAAGTATCATTTTCATGGCGATACCTGCGATGCCTCTACTAATAAGTGTGGCCCAGGCAACACCTATAACTCCCATATTAAGGACAAAAACAAAATATGCATTCAGGGCGACATTCAGAAGGTTCATTACTATACTGACCTTCATGGATGTTTTGGTGTCCTCGTGACATCGTAATATTGCAGCTCCTGATGAATATAGTCCCCAGAATATAAAAGAAATAGAAGTAATTGTTAAATAAGACATGGCAGCAGTCATAACATCATCTTCTATTGCACCAAATAAAAACTTAAGGATATATTTACCGAAGATAAGAAAGATAACCATCACTATTAATGAAAAGACATTAACAAGAAGCTCGAGATGTCTGCTGGCACTTTTAGTTCCAGCCTGATTACCTTCACCTATATACTGGCTGATAATTACAACACCACCTGCGCAAAAAGCAGCCATAACCTGAAGGATTAGTAGATTCAAACCATCAACAAGTGATACACCAGATATTGCAGCTTCACCGACGGTTGATACCATAAATGTGTCTGCCATTCCAACACTTACAGCAAGTAGCTGTTCTAGTATTAACGGTAATATCAGTTTTTTTAATCTTCCTTTTTCCATGTTGAAGGTGTCTCCACTATAAATACATATATGATTATCGTAGTGATATTACCATAGTAATATATGATAGGCAAATAAATAAGATATAAAAAAGATGATAATGAATAAAAAAGAAAAAAGGACAGGTGTCTGTGTACACCTGCCCTCAGTAATTATGTGGCGCATAGAACAGCACCGAAGCATAATTTAGAATAGATTATTTGATTTTGCATATAAGACTATTTCTTTAAGTATTTTAGTCTGTATTTTGTTAAATTTTTCCATCATTATCTGGAAGTTATCTTCTGGACTTATATCAAGTAGCCTAATTAAGTACTCAATACTAAGAGTATTATCGCTTATATAATCTGCCGAAGATGTTGTGTATGGTTTTATATTGTTTGGATATGTGATAGACATATCATTCAGCCTTTTATAGAAAGAATCAGGATCTTTCACATCATAAGGAAAGGGATCACGTGATAAACCAAGAAGTAGATTTGCGTTGATTCTTATAAATTTGCACATGATAATAAATGTATCCATGCTCATATGACCAGTGGAGCGTATTCGAGATATTGTTTTACTGGATAGCGGAATTACTTTTGATATAGAATTATTGCTAATTCCCATATCGGTTAGCAGGATATCAAATATTTCTGCAAAATAGGCATATTGATACGCAAGTTCACTTTTTTTAAAAGACATAAATATTCTCCTTTGTATTCGATTTATGTCTTGAATCGTGCTTATTTCGAATATAATTTATATGATATATGAATTATATTAAAAAAAGTTGGTCAGCCGTGTACCAATTTTGAGACACTAGTGTCCATATTTTTTCATTTTGCTTTCCTTTGTTCATTAATGTATATGTAAATATTTTGAGATTTAATTATTGACACATCGTAAATCATGAGAATATAATAATTGCTATCAACAATAGAATATAAAGGCGATGACGAAGACAGTAGGATTTCTATTGAAATTGAGAGCGAGCATACGATGGTGTGAGGTATGCAAGAGTAGAAGTAATCTGAATATCACTTCTGAGTTGCAAGGCTGAAACCAATGTATATTATTAGCATCCAGTAAGCTGCGCCGTTAGTTCACGTGACGAACAGTTTGTTAAAACCGTAGGTATTAATTTTACCAATTCGGGGAGACAGATCGTAATATGGTGGTATTAAGTAAGCAGAGGCTTATCCTATTACGGATATGCCTCTTTATTTTTTAATAAATCGATTTGTGATTATTTTTATGGTTACAATGAATATGAAGTAGACGAAATTTTAATGCAAAGATATTTTGATGAATTTGCATATGTAGTATAGAAAGGAGAAAATCATGTACAACAAAGTATCAACAGATCTGAATTTTGTACAGAGAGAGAAGAACATCGAGAAATTCTGGAAAGACAATGACATTTTCAGAAAGAGTATTAAAGAGCGTGAAGGCTGTCCAACATATATGTTCTATGATGGACCACCTACAGCTAATGGTAAGCCACATATAGGACACGTGCTTACACGAGTAATCAAGGATATGATTCCAAGATACCGTACTATGAAGGGCTATATGGTTCCAAGAAAGGCTGGATGGGACACACACGGTCTTCCAGTTGAGATAGAGGTAGAGAAGCTTCTTGGCCTTGATGGTAAGGAGCAGATTGAAGAGTATGGTCTTGAGCCATTTATCGAGAAGTGTAAGGAATCTGTATGGAAATACAAGGGTATGTGGGAGGATTTCTCAGGTACAGTTGGTTTCTGGGCAGATATGGACGATCCATATGTAACATATCATGATGACTTTATCGAGTCAGAGTGGTGGGCTCTTAAAGAGATTTGGAACAAGGATTTATTATATAAGGGATTCAAGATTGTACCTTACTGTCCTCGTTGTGGTACTCCTCTTTCAGCTCAGGAAGTTGCACAGGGATACAAGGATGTTAAGGAAAGATCAGCAGTAGTTAGATTTAAGTGTGTAGATGAGGATGCTTATATCCTTGCATGGACAACTACTCCATGGACACTTCCTTCTAACGTAGCTCTTTGTATGCACCCAGAGTATGAGTATGTTAAGGTAAAGTCTAATGCCGATGGCAAGGTTTACTACATGGCTCAGGCTCTTGTAGAAAAAATTCTTGGTGAGGACGTAGAAGTTCTTGCAACATATAAGGGCAAAGATCTTGAGCACAAGGCATATGAGCCATTATTCCCATATGCCGATGAGATCATCAAAAAGCAGAACAAGAAGGCACATTTTGTTACATGTGATGAGTATGTAACACTTACAGATGGTACTGGTGTAGTACATATCGCTCCTGCATTTGGTGAAGACGATGCTCAGGTTGGTAGAAACTATGATCTTCCATTTGTACAGTTAGTTGATGGCGCTGGTAACATGATTGGCGCAGGTGCTCCTTGGGAAGGTATGTTTGTTAAGAAGGCAGATATGCCAGTTCTTCAGGCACTTGAAGATGCAGGATTATTATTCGATGCTCCAAAGTTCGAGCATAGCTATCCTCACTGCTGGAGATGTGATACTCCACTTATCTACTACGCTCGTGAGTCTTGGTACATCAAGATGACTGCAGTACAGGATAAGATGATTGCTAATAATAATAAGATCAATTGGATTCCAGAGTCTATCGGTAAGGGTAGATTTGGTGACTGGCTTGAGAACCTTCAGGACTGGGCAATCTCAAGAAACAGATACTGGGGTACTCCACTTAACATCTGGGAGTGTGAGTGTGGTAACTTCCATTCAGTAGGTTCCAGAGCAGAGCTTGCAGAACTTTCTGGTAACCCAGACAATGCCAAGGTTGAGCTTCATAGACCATACATCGACGAGGTTACATTCCCATGTCCTAAGTGTGGAAAGGAAATGCACAGAGTTCCAGAAGTTATCGACTGCTGGTTCGACTCAGGAGCAATGCCATTTGCTCAGCATCATTATCCATTTGAGAATAAGGAATTATTTGAGCAGCAGTATCCAGCTCAGTTCATTTCTGAGGCTGTTGACCAGACTAGAGGTTGGTTCTATTCATTACTTGCTGAAAGCACATTATTATTCGACTCTCCATGTTATCAGAACGTAATCGTTCTTGGTCACGTTCAGGATGAGCATGGTCAGAAGATGAGTAAGTCTAAGGGTAATGCAGTAGATCCATTCGATGCACTTGAGAAGTTTGGTGCAGATGCTATCAGATGGTACTTCTATATCAACTCAGCTCCATGGCTTCCTAACCGATTCCATGAAGGCGCTGTAGTAGAAGGTCAGAGAAACTTCATGGGTACACTTTGGAATACATATGCATTCTTTGTACTCTATGCTAATATTGATAATTTTGACGCAAGCAAGTATACACTTGATTATGACAAGCTTCCAGTTATGGATAAATGGTTATTATCTAAGCTCAACTCAGTTGTAGGCGAGGTTGATAACTGTCTTGAGAACTACAAGATTCCAGAAGCTGCTCGTGCACTTCAGAAGTTTGTAGATGAGATGAGTAACTGGTATGTAAGAAGAGGTCGTGAGAGATTCTGGGCTAAGGGTATGGAGCAGGATAAGATCAATGCTTATATGACTCTTTACACAGCTCTTGTTACTATCGCTAAGGCTTCAGCTCCTATGATTCCATTCATGGCTGAGGAAATCTATCAGAACCTTGTTCGTAGCGTAGATTCATCTGCTAAGGAGTCAATCCACCTTTGTGACTTCCCTGTAGTGGATAGCAAGATGGTTGATAAGCAGCTTGAGAGCGATATGGAAGCAGTACTTAAGATTGTAGAGCTTGGTCGTGCAGCCAGAAATGCTTCTAATATCAAGAATCGTCAGCCAATCGGTCAGATGATTGTTAAGGCTGATAACAAACTTAACGAGTTCTATCAGGAGATCATCGAAGAAGAGCTTAATGTAAAGGCTGTTAAGTTCGAGGATGATGTAAGAGAGTTCACATCATATACATTTAAGCCACAGCTTAAGACGGTAGGTCCTAAGTACGGTAAGCAGCTTGGTGGTATCCAGAAGTATCTTGGCTCAGTTGATGGCAATAGTGCTATGGATCAGTTAAATGCTGAAGGAGCAATCAAGTTTGATGTTGATGGTACAGCTATTGAGCTTACTAAAGACGATTTACTTATCACTATGGCTCAGAAGGAAGGCTTTGCTTCCCAGGCTGATGGTGGTGTGACAGTAGTTCTTGATACAAATCTTTCAGAGGAGCTTATCGAGGAAGGATTTGCAGCAGAGGTTATCTCTAAGATCCAGACAATGCGTAAGGATTCTGGCTTCGAGGTTATGGATCACATCACAGTATCTCTTAGTGGTAATGACAAGATTGCAGACATCGTTATGAAGAATAAGGAGGCAATCGCTACTAAGGTTCTTGCTGACGACATCGTAACAGGTGAAAGCTTCGAGATCTCTAAGGAGTGGAATGTCAACGGCGAGAAGGTTACTATCGCAGTTAAGAAGAATTAATTCATAATATTAAAACTAACGAAAGACGGTTCTATAAAGAGCCGTCTTTTAGTTTAGAAAGAACTATTTGGTTTCACCCGAGCGTATACGAAATAGAAAGTTTACTTTACGCCTTGTAATGTGGAGAA
>JAZRXF010000142.1:0-5769 GCA_045600085.1 Lachnospiraceae bacterium | reverse complement strand
TTCAAATCAGCGCATGCCACAATATCTTCTTTGTTAATTTCTTTTATCCCACTAAATTGATCAATGTCTGCTTCTATATTAACCTTCCATTCAATTCCTATTCCTATTAGTATTTTATCAGCATTACGAATATCATCTCGTATTTCATTTATTAATATATCATCTATTTGCCTTTCCATCATCCACCTCTACATAATAAGAGCCTGACAAGAGTCAGGCTCATCATAATATCCACCCTATATTTATACTATGCCCTTCCTAAAACTGAATCAATTGCCTCTACAAGTCTGCCTATTTCCGGCTTCGTAAGCTGTGCATCAGCGCCAAGCTGCTCACCCTTTCGGCGCATCTCCTCATTTATAAGCGATGAGAATATGATAACTGGTATCTTCTTGGCCTCATCATCACTCTTTACAAGCTTAGTAAGTCTATGACCATCCATCTTAGGCATCTCTATATCAGTAATAATGCAGCATATATTCTGATCAAGCGTTCCCTCAACCTTGCATCTTGAAATATAATTCCAAGCTTCCTGACCATTTTCTGTATGAATAATCCTTGTAAAGCCTGCTTTCTCTAAGCAATCTACAATAAGCTTGTTAAGAAGTTGTGAATCCTCAGCAATAAGTATTGGAATATCACATCTATCTCTCTCTCCAAGTTCATCAACTGCTGAAACCTGAAGTCCAGTCTCTGGTGAAATATCTGATACAATTTTCTCAAAATCAAGAATAATGATGAGTTTTCCATCAATCTTAACAATACCAGTTGCTATACCATCTTCCGAATTATTAATGGTAGCATCAGGCTTAATAATCTCTGTCCAAGAAACTCTATGAATTCCAACAACATTCTGAACGTGAAATGCTATATCAAGCTTATTGAAGTTAGTTACAATAAATAATCCTTCAGGACTAGATTCGCCTCTCTGAAGACAATTCTTAAGGTCGATTGCAGTGATAACAACATCACGAGGCATAAATATGCCTTCTATACTCGGATGAGAATTTGGCACTGGTGTAACAGCCTGGTAAGGAATAATCTCTCTTATCTTGGCAACGTTGATACCATATGAATTTCCTTCAATAGTAAACTCAAGTATCTCAAGTTCATTCGTACCATTTTCCAGCAAAATCTTTGAATCCATAATTGTAACCTCCTAATATCAATATACCCTCTATTAATGTATTCAAACCTTCGATTTATAATCCAACTATCGATAATAAAAACTATTACATCTAGAACAACGTAGTTTCCATCATATCGCTTCCAGTTTTCAGTTTCATATTCACACTTTTTAAGTTATTAGCTTCACTCTCTGGTAGCTCAATTACCGCTACTGCTTGGCTACTAGCGCCAGCTAGTAATGTGTCTCTATATAAACAAAAATCATTACCAAGCATCGTTGTTAACGCAGTCTTATTTGATAACCCATTTATCTTGAATGTACACTTCGCACTAGTTCCTGCTATATCCACTGCTATATCAGCGCCTGATTCATTCACTATATCGTACTGAAATACCACAAGCTTATTACCTTTGGTTGCCACACACATTCCTTGCCAATCGCCTGCAATACTGTCGGTTGGATAGCTGTCACAGACAACATATCCTGCATAATTAATCTTTACACCATCGATTCTCAAAAACTCTGCAATATCTCTACGGACAATTGATTCTACCGTATCACCTTCACCAGCTCCACCGTCTATAACATCATCGTGGCTATTATGCTTTGCTTCAAGTTCTGCTTCTATCTGTTCCTTAAGCTCTGCCTGTTTTTGTAAGCGTTCCTGCTCAACTTTAATTGCTTCCTCTGATAGAACCTGTGCCTTATAGCTTCTAGTATGACGCACAAGAGCCTGAGCAGCATATTCACATACCTCTGCTCTTTCGTTATCAGTAAGCTCCGGAATAGCATTACCACAACCTACAAGAAATAAGCAAGCTGATATAATAATTGTAGTTCTTATAACCCACTTTCTCATATCTTATATTTTACCATCTGCCCCACTATGTATCAATAATCAATATCTTTTAAGCTAGTATCAACGGCTTGTTCTCTGGCTCGAACTTCTTTTTCACGATCCTCTAACTGTTTTTCCCACTCAGAGTATTCATCCTGAATCTTATTACGATAATTAATAATATTAGGACTACTTGAAGCTCCTGCTATTACAAGCATTATCACAATAATAATTATCAAGCCAGCTATTACAATTTTATATACAAGATTATCCGTACGTCTTTGACGGATTTTCAGATTACGATAGCCCTTGCTTTTATCGGATTCTAGACTTCGGACTCTATCCAAAAGTCTTATACGTTCCTCTTCCAGTTCTTCAACTGATTTTTTGTTTTTTTCTCTCGTATAATCACTTGGAATTGAAGCAATCGGGCCATCTAATTTGCCCTCTTTAGAATACAGATAGTCCTGAAGATGAACAAGATATAATAACCCTTCTGGGGTGTGAAAGTAATCCCCTGCAATTATCTTATTATATAGCGTATGAACCATTTTAGGATTATCATAATCAATCTGCTTCTCAAGCTTCATGATTCTATCCTGCTCAGCCTTGGCTTTATCCGCTTCAGCGACATTTCTATACTTAAAATAGCCCACTGTCAGTTTGTCTTCTTCAGACTTTTCACCAAGCGCATTGTTCATCGCTTCTTTTAATAAATTATCTTGTCTTCCATCCATCATTTTTAATGCCATATTATCACCCAAACACCCATAATAGCCTTATTCATATTATACCATATGTAATTACTTATAACACAAAAAATAATCCCTACAAGTCGGTTTACTCGCAGGGATTATCTA
Organism: Lachnospiraceae bacterium; assembly: GCA_045600085.1. Classification (GTDB taxonomy): domain Bacteria; phylum Bacillota; class Clostridia; order Lachnospirales; family Lachnospiraceae; genus NK4A136. Next base: position 2,942 of record JAZRXF010000142.1, on the reverse strand, counting down.
TATAGAACAACAAAGAATAATCTAATTATTTAAGAACCTTCTTAAGTTCATCCATAAATGTATTAACATCCTTGAACTCTCTATATACAGAAGCAAATCTTACATAAGCAACTGCTTCAAGATCTTTAAGCTTTTCCATAACCATCTCACCGATTAAAGCTGATGGTATTTCCTTATCTTCACGGCTAAATATTTCTGTTTCCACACTATCAACAAGATTATTGATTTGAGCTGCAGATATAGGACGTTTATAACATGCACGAAGTACACCATCCTCTATCTTCTTTCTGTCATATGGCTCTCTATTATTATCCTTCTTGATTACGATAAGAGGAATTGTTTCAACCTTCTCATATGTTGTAAATCTCTTGTTACACTCATCGCAAACTCTACGTCTTCTGATAGAATTATTATCCTCAGCTGGTCTAGAGTCAATTACTCTGGTATCCTCATGTCCGCAAAATGGGCACTTCATAACTTATTCCTCCTTAACATAACAAGGGAACATCCCCCTAAAACACTGATTTTATTATAAGTGATGAAAATAATTATGTCAACCAACATTAAGTTGCGGTTTATGTTTTTTATCACTTATTTTTCGTTTTAATATTGAAAGATTTCCTATCTTTTAACATCATAAAAATCAGCGGTATAGATAGTGGGATAGTAATCAAAAACAATCTATAATCTTCTCCACTAAGCAATAACATTGTTCCAAAATTATAACAAAATACAGGTAACAAATGTATAATACTCTTTCTTCCATAAGCCAGCAAAGCCAAACCCACAATAAGTTCCACTAGCATGATGAACCCAAAGGAACCAAAAATAATTTTCCCTATACCATCCGTACAAAATAGTATAACAGTCATCACCAGATTATACGCCCACTCATTATAACTCTCCGTAAATCCATAATCATTTTCTACAATTACCGGGATACACGGCATACATTTCCCATCAATGTCCCACACCACATCAGTTAACTTAGCAAAGGCTTCCCATGATTCATTGGGAGCATATACAAAGCATTCCAGTGTATATTTTGCAGCATCTACAAGTGATATAGCATCAATTTTATCAAGGTCAATATAGCCAGAAGTTTTAAATCCATTAAATGAGCCCGTCACATACTGACTCTGGTATGCTTCCTCACTAGCTAATGATAACATAACTTCTTTTGTAGAATCTGTTAACGCATCCGAATTCTTCTGCATAACATTACACCATATAGTTACCGGCATTCCTATAACTTCAACAGTTCTTCCTGGCGCATTTTCAACTCCAACAATCAGATACAATATTTTAACGAGCAATAAAAATGCCACAAATGTACCTACCAATGCTAATCGCAATTTCTTATTCTTAAGTACATAAAAAACAACTACCAATAATAATGGTATGACATATAAACTCGCATTATGCCTCATATAATATGTAACGGCTAGCACTGCAGCAAACAGCACAAGATTCGGTTTTCTTTTTAACCATTCTCCTTTAGTCCCAAATATCTGGACATAGCATCCAAAGCTCCATATTGCAAAAATCATAAATGCTATATCTTTCCATGGAAACATTAAATAAGTTAATATAAACGGATTTACAACCATATATATGACAAAAAGAATACTTATCCATTTCTGCATACCATTTTCGACTAAAGAATAAATCAAATAAGCCATTGCAATACTATAGAACAAGATTTGATAAAAAGTTACCAACCCTATATAAGGCCCTATTTTCAATGGTAGCGTAAAAAACAAAAAAGTATGAAGAGCAGGATGCCAATTCGAGTAAGCCCTCAGTCCCATTGCCTGTTCAAACTGATTGAGAGTATCATCGCTTACACCTCCTGGATAAAAAGCAAGCAAACATATAAAACTTGTTAAGAGAACAAGAATAAATGACGCTACGCCATAAGCTTTAGCCGCTGAGCCTTTTATACTGACATCAATATTGTACATGGCTTTACCAAAAATACCTATCGCAATAAAAGATATTGTAAAACTAAGTAATCCTATTATCACTTCATATATAATTGTAATAGGCAGATCAACAGAAATAGTCTGCAATGTAAACAAAATCCACATATAACAAGTCAATATAATCGTCGCTACTATACCCTTTTCACCAATATCAAGTCCCAGACTGGTTGCAAATTTTCTCATAATTCAAATCCTCATGTAACATTCTTCTTAGTATGCTATATTAATACAATATCATATTACCACCTAATAACTATGATATAAACACAAAAAGGAGCCAGTTTAAAACCGACTCCTCTTAACACTTTTATACTAATTATTCAGCATCCTTGATTGAGAAGCTCATTCTTCCCATCTTATCCTTACCGAGGCATACAACCTTAACCTTGTCACCAAGTGTAAGAACATCTTCTACATGCTCAATTCTTTCCTTAGCAATCTTAGAGATATGAACCATACCTTCCTTGCCAGGAGCGAACTCTACAAATGCGCCGAACTCCTTGATAGATACAACCTTACCAACGAACTTCTGTCCTTCAGCAAAATCTGTAACGATAACTTCAATCTGACGCTTAGCTTCATTCATCTTATCGATGTCTGTACCACAGATAGAAACATTTCCTTCTTCTGTAATATCAATCTTAACCTCAAGAGACTCCTGAATAGCCTTGATAACCTTACCCTGCTTACCAATTACATCACCAATCTTCTCTGGATCAATAGTAATCTGGATAATCTTTGGAGCATACTTACCAACTTCTTTTCTTGGCTCAGCAATTGCAGGCTTCATACAGTTATCCATAATGAATAATCTTGCCTCACGACATCTTGCGATAGCACCTTCTACGATTGGTCTAGTAAGACCATGAATCTTGATATCCATCTGAATAGCTGTGATACCTTCTGTTGTACCTGTTACCTTGAAATCCATATCACCGAAGAAGTCCTCAAGACCCT
>JAZRXF010000141.1:0-5321 GCA_045600085.1 Lachnospiraceae bacterium | reverse complement strand
AAAGAAAAGCTCATCGGCATCGAATTTAAGTATTTTATCTATGGATAAATAGTAATAAAAGTATTTGTTGTAGATATATATTGGATTGGCTATATAAATGTTATTATCACGAAAGTTGATGAGAGATACAACTTTATTCAGAGAAATAAATCGAGTATTTTGATCTTGTGACACAAGCTTATCGTGATATTTGTTAATGAAGCTTTCGATTGTTGTATTTTTATCACCCAATATATTATTGGCAATATCATAAGCTATTCCTGCATATACAGGCATATCAAAACTGCCTAAAGAGATATGCTTTCCTCGATAGGTTATTGATGCACGATAATATTTCGTTCCATCTTTCTTTGTAGCCTCAAAAACTCCTTTTATGTCACCCATATAATTATTATAACATAGTGATATATGTATTTAAAATCCACAATATATAGGTGGAAAGGTTGCAAACCGCACTATTTTTTGTTAGAATGCAAGTGGTGAAGTCTTTTGTTATGTTAATCGAACATTTATTCATATATGACTTTACATGGAGGAAACTAAAGTGGCGCAGACCAATGATAATTACGGAGCCGAAAATATTATAGTTCTTGAGGGACTTGAAGCTGTTAGACGACGTCCAGGTATGTATATCGGAAGTGTAACAACTAAAGGTCTCAATCATCTTATATATGAAATAGTTGATAACTCAGTGGATGAGCATCTTGCAGGGCACTGCGATAAGATAAGTGTTTTTCTTGAAAAGGATGGCAGTGCTACTGTCATTGATAATGGTAGAGGTATGCCTGTTGAGATGCATGCAAAGGGTATAAGTGCTGAGCGACTTATTTTCACTACACTTCATGCTGGTGGTAAATTTGACGACAGTGCCTACAAGACTAGTGGTGGACTTCACGGTGTAGGTTCATCAGTTGTTAATGCACTTTCTAATCATTTGAAGGTAACCATAAAACGTAATGGTCATACATATGTTGATGAATATGAGAAAGGTATACCTGTAACAGAACTTGTTAATGGTTTATTACCAGAAGGTCCAAAGACCAGAGAAACAGGTACAGCTGTTAATTTTACTCCAGATGATACCATATTCGAAAAAACTGTTTTCAAGGCAGAAGAAGTAAAAAGCCGTCTTCATGAGACAGCTTATCTCAATCCTAATCTTACTATTATCTTTGAAGATAGACGTGGCGATGAGGTAGAGCACATAGAATATCACGAGGAAGAGGGTATTCGTGGTTTTGTTAAAGCTATTAATAAGGGCAAAGAAGCTATAACAGAAGTTGTTTATTATAGTGGCGAACTTGACGGAATAGAAGTTGAAGCAGCTTTCCAGTATGTTAATGAATTTCATGAGGTTGTTTTAGGCTTCTGTAATAATATATATAACTCTGAGGGTGGTACGCATATTACTGGTTTTAAGACTATGTTTACTACAGTAATCAACAATTATGCTCGTTCTCTGAATATTCTCAAGGAGAAAGATAATAATTATACTGGTCCAGATGTACGTAATGGTATGACAGCAGTTGTATGTATTAAGCATCCTGATCCTCGATTTGAAGGACAGACAAAAACAAAGCTTGATAACCAGGATGCAGCCAAGTCTGTAAGTAAAGTTACGGGCGATGAGTTAGTACGTTATTTTGATAGAAATCTTGAAGAGCTAAAGACTGTAATAGGTTCAGCGGAAAAATCAGCCAAGATTCGAAAAAGCGAAGAAAAGGCTAAAACCAACATGCTTTCAAAGCCTAAGTTTTCGTTTGATTCGAATGGTAAGCTTGCAAACTGTGGTAGCCGTGATGCATCCAAGTGTGAAATATTCATAGTCGAAGGAGATTCGGCTGGTGGTAGTGCTAAAACTGCCAGAAACCGTGAATATCAAGCAATTCTTCCTATTAGAGGTAAGATTCTTAATGTTGAAAAGGCCAGTATTGATAAGGTTCTAGCTAATGCTGAAATCAAAACTATGATTAATGCATTTGGCTGTGGATTTTCAGAAGGATATGGCAACGATTTTGATATAACAAAGCTTCGTTATGACAAGATTATAATAATGGCCGATGCCGATGTTGATGGTGCTCATATATGTACACTTTTATTAACATTATTCTATAGATTTATGCCAGAGCTTATTCTTGAAGGTCATGTATATATTGCTATGCCTCCTTTATATAAGGTTATGCCTAGTAAGGGACAGGAAGAGTATCTTTATGATGACAACGCTCTTGCAAAATATCGTAAAACACATAAGGGACCATTTACCTTACAGAGATATAAAGGTCTTGGTGAAATGGATGCTGAGCAGCTATGGGAGACAACACTGGATCCAGAGCGTAGATTGCTTAAGCAGGTTACAATTGAAGACCCTATAATTGCCAGTGATACAACAGAGCTTCTTATGGGTACAGAGGTTCCACCTCGTAAAGCATTTATTCATGAGAATGCAACTGAGGCAATGTTAGATATATAATTTAAATTTCTTGTTAATATATAGATTTTATAAAAGGAAAGTTATCAATGAGTAACGATATTAAAACCGAAGACAGAATATTGAAAACAGAATATTCCGATGTAATGCAAAAGTCCTACATCGACTATGCTATGAGCGTTATTATTGCTCGTGCGCTTCCTGATGTTCGCGATGGTCTTAAGCCTGTACAGCGTCGTATTCTTTATGATATGCAAGAGCTTGGACTTCGTCCAGACAGGCCATTTCGTAAAAGTGCCCGTATAGTTGGTGATACAATGGGTAAATATCACCCTCATGGCGATAGCTCTATATATGGTGCTTTGGTTGTAATGAGTCAGGATTTCAAAGAAGGTATACCTCTTGTAGATGGTCATGGTAACTTTGGCAATATCGAAGGAGATGGCGCTGCTGCTATGCGATATACAGAAGCACGTCTTCAGAAGATTACTCAGGATGGTATTTTGGCTGACCTTGATAAGGACGTTGTTGATTTTGTTCCAAACTTTGATGAAACAGAGAAGGAACCATCAGTACTTCCAGCAAGATTTCCTAATATATTAGTTAATGGTAGTGAAGGTATTGCTGTTGGTATGGCGACTAGTATTCCTCCTCACAATTTTGGCGAGGTAATAGAAGCTACTAAAGCATGTATTAAGGATCCGGGTATTACTACAGATGAGCTTATGAAGTACATCAAAGGACCTGACTTTCCAACAGGTGGAATTGTCATCAACAAAGATGAACTTCCAGAGATATATAGAACAGGTCAGGGCAAGATAAAGCTTCGTGGTAAGGTTGAGGTAGAAAATGCCAAAGGTGGTAAGACCAATCTTATTATTACTGAAATCCCATATACAATGATAGGAGCGAATATTGCCAAGTTCCTTCAGGATGTTGCTACACTTGCAGAAAACAAAACAACTACTGATATTGTTGATATATCTAATCAGTCATCCAAGGAAGGTATACGTATTGTTATAGAGCTTCGTAAGGATACTGATGTTGAGAATTTTATCAACATGCTTTATAAGAAAACAGGACTTGAGAACACATTTGGTGTCAATATGCTTGCTATATGTGAAGGCAAGCCAGAGACCATGAGTCTTGGTGCAATTGTTAAGGCAAATGTTGATTTTCAGTTTGAGTTAGCAACCAGAAAGTATACAACTCTTTTAAAGAAAGAACGCGATAAGAAGGAAATCCAGGAAGGTCTTATTAAGGCATGTAATGTAATTGACCTTATTATTGAGATTTTAAGAGGCTCTAGAGATAGAGCAATGGCTAAGGCTTGCCTTGTTGATGGTATTACTGATGGAATTAATTTTAAGAATAAAGAGTCAAAGATTATGGCCTCTATGCTTAAATTCAGTGAGCGCCAGGCCGATGCCATATTAGAGCTTCGTTTATATAAGTTAATCGGTCTCGAAATAGATGCTCTTAAGCGTGAGTATGAGGAGACAACAAAGAATATTTTTACTTATGAGGATATTCTTGATAGACGTGATTCTATGGCACAGGTTCTTATCAACGATCTTGATAAGCTCAAGAAAGAATTTGCAAGAGAGAGACGTACTGTCATAGATAATGCTGCTGAGGCTGTATTTGAAAAGAAGAAAATTGAGGAGATGGATATCTATTTCCTCATGGATCGTTTTGGTTACTGTCGTACAATTGATGAAGGTACATTCGAACGTAATAAGGATGCAGCAATAGCGGAAAACAAGTTCATATTAAAGTGTAAAAACACAGGAAAGATATGTGTATTTACAGATGCTGGTAATCTGCATACTATAAAAGCTCTTGATTTACCATTTGGTAAGTTTAGAGACAAGGGAACTCCTATAGATAATGTATCTAACTACGATTCTAAGATTGAAGATGCAATATATGTTGCTAGCCAGAGTGAGCTTAATCTTTATAGACTTGTATTTGTTACAAAACAGTCAATGATGAAGGTTGTTAGTGGTGGTGAGTTCGATGTAACCAGAAAAATGGTTGCGGCAACAAAGCTAGCCGATGATGATAAGTTAGTTAGTGTTCAGGTATTAACAGATCTTCAAAGTATTGTCCTTAAATCAAGAGAGGGATATTTCCTTCGTTTTAATATTGATGAGATACCTGAGAAGGGCAAAACAGCCATTGGTGTTCGTGGCATGAAGCTTACAGGAACCGATCAGGTTGAGGGCGTATATTATCTTAATGGATATGAAGACTATGTTATGACCGATGATATAGGTTCAGTTAAGCTTAATAGCCTAAAGAATGCTAAGCGCGATACTAAAGGTACTAAGATTAAGAGATAATATAAACAGGAGACTAGGATGAGAGTTATAGCAGGAACAGCCAGAAGTCTTATATTAAAGGCTCCAATGGGCGATGGAACGAGACCTACAACTGATAGAATAAAAGAAACCTTATTTAATATGCTTCAAAGCGATGTTCCAGGTAGTGTATTTGTTGATCTTTTTGCAGGCAGCGGTGGTATTGGTATAGAGGCTCTTTCAAGAGGGGCAAAGCATGCTTATTTTGCAGAAAATGGTAAGGAAGCTCTTTCGTGCATTGAATATAATGTTAAGCATTGTAAGTTTCAGGATGAAGCAACTATTTTAAAACAGGATGCAATTACAGCCCTTGGATATAGTATAAAAGATAAAGCTGATATTATTTTTTGCGATGCACCATACGATAAAGGTTATGACAGGATGGTACTTGAAACAGCTCTTAGAAGTAATTGTGTGACAGACGATACACTTATTATTATTGAAGAACTTAAGGATACAGATTTTGGTTATGCACTTGACCTTGGTTACGATATTATCAAGGAAAAGATATATAAAAGTAATAAACATGT
>JAZRXF010000140.1:0-8029 GCA_045600085.1 Lachnospiraceae bacterium | reverse complement strand
AAAAAATAAGCAGGTACCTTACATAGCACCTGCTTTTCCTCTATCGAAAAAAACATATGTAAGGGCCTTTTATCTTTACGTATGCATGCAACACATCATGTAACAACAAGTATTCATCTTTGTATTTGTGATAATTCTACGTAACATAATAGGCACTTCCTTTCTAAAGTTATTTATCTTTCTTTTTGCTTTACTCCCCTACTAAGTAAGTAGGTTTTCTTATGTGCTTATATTACTCCCTCTCAACATTTCTGTCCAATCACATAATTTTATTATCAGTTATAACTTTTACTTATATCTGTGCAAAAAATATTTCTTATATTACATACGCATCATAATATAGAATGCTCTTAATTCTATCTAACGCTTCCGTTAGTGTTGTTCTTGGGCAGGCAACATTTATTCTCTGGAAACCATCACCCTGATCACCAAATATCTTGCCATCATCAAGCCAAAGCTTTGCTTCATATATGATACGTCTATTAAGTTCTTTTGAAGAAAGTTCTGTACCTCTGAAATCAAGCCATACAAGGTATGTTCCTTCTGTATCAATCATCTTCACACCAGGAAGATTATCCTCTACATACTTCTTTGTAAATTCGATATTGTCAGCAATATATTTCTTTACAGCCTGATACCACTCCTCACCTTTAGAATAGGCCGCCTCTGTGGCTACTAGTCCAAGTACTCCAAGCTGACTGATTCCTGCAGCATCTATCTCTCGCTTAAATCGATATCTTAGGTCGCTATTCGCAATAAAGATATTGGATATAAGCATAGAAGCAAGGTTAAATGTCTTACTAGGCGAAGTACATGTAATAGTGATATCTTCAAACTCCTTCTTGATACCTGCAAATACTGTATGCTCCCCCTTAAATACAAAGTCATGATGTATCTCATCACTTACTACAGTTACACCATACTTTACACATATATCTCCAAGTCTTGTTAATTCTTCCTTTGTCCATACTCTGCCCACCGGATTATGTGGATTACAGAGGAAGAAAAGCTTGATATTATTGTCTCTAATCTTATTCTCAAAATCCTCAAAATCGATGTGATATCTATTATCCTCACCGAGAATCAAATCACTACTAACCACTCTTCTTCCATTATCTTCGATTGTCTCTGAAAAAGGATAGTATCTTGGATACTGAACTAATATTTTGTCGCCCACATTAGTATATGCTTTTACAGCCATTGCGAGAGCAAATACTACTCCTGGCGTCTTGATAAGCCAGTCCTCCCTGGTCTCCCAGTTATGATGCTTTATCATCCAGTTATTAACTATATTAAAATAGTCTGTCTGGACCTCACTATAACCAAATATTGCTTCCTTCGCTCTCTCAACAAGGGCATCCTCTATATACGAGCTGGTCTTGAAATCCATATCAGCTACCCAAAGTGGAAGCACATCCTCTGGCTTACCTCTCTTCACTGCAAAATCATATTTAAGACATCTGGTATTCTTTCTATCTACCACTGTATCAAAATCAAGATTTCTCTCGCTCATAATTCTTACCTCTCTCCTAATCTTTTAACTCTGGAATCCCTGGCCATAGCGTTCCCATCAATTCCAAGTATCTATTTCCCTGATGAAGTAAGTATATTATTAGGCGAGATACTTGTATAATTCCAATTGCTTTGGACTGGTTATAGCTTTTGCTTATAAGCCTCTTAAAGGTATGAACTTTTTATGATATCATTACAGCATATAACAATTATTTAAATCAGAATGGATAGCGATATGAGCAGTAAAAAAAGCTTCAAAATATCAGAACTTATTAATACTAAAATAATACTGTATGCAGGTATTATTCTTCGAATATTTTACGTGGTACTAGGTCATGTTTCAGAAGACAGACAGTACGATATTGGGCCAATAGACCAGGGAGATGGGACACTAACTGGCCACATCGGTTACATCTATTATCTTAATATCTTTAAACACTTTACTGATTTTGATCCACGAGAAATATACCAGTTTAATCATCCACCGCTTCACCATATTATTGAAGCTTTATGGATTGGAATCATTCAGTTATTCACAAATGATAAATATATTATTGCTGAATGGATGCAAATACCTACCTGCATCTATTCTATCATTCTATTATTGACAGTTTGTGGTATAGTGAGAGAACTTAAGCTTGGTAAAACAGGCAGTTTAATTGTTATGACTATCGCTGCTTTTCACCCAACACTTATATTTATGGCCGGTAGCATCAACAACGATGGACTTTCATTTATGTTCCAGTTCCTTAGTATTTATCTTACTCTTAAATGGATTAGAGAAATAAATGAAGGCTCTAGAAAAAGTCTTGGAACCATTGTTTGTCTTGCCCTTGCCATAGCACTTGGTATGCTAACCAAGTTATCAACCGGACTCGTGGCTCCTGCCATAGCTTTAGTATTCTTATTTATTTTTATTAAATCATGGAAGGATAACAAAACCTTTCCAGGTAAAATTTTCATTCAATATGTCGTATTTGGAATAGTCTGCGTTCCACTTGCTCTTAGCTGGTCAATAAGATGTCTAATAAAATTCGACATGCCAATCAATTATATATATGCCCTTTCAGAAGACAGCTGGCAGTATATAGGTGATCACACACTGATAGAGCGCTTTTTTATACCTAATCCCATTACGCTCCTAACTAACCTTGCTCATGGTTCAATTGGACTCAGTGAAAATCTGTGGATACAGCTATTTAGAACTGCTGCCCTTGGTGAATGTGACCTTTCTTCATTCCCTCTTATAGCCAAGCTACTACTTATGCTTATGATGGTAGCAAATTTTGTTTTGGCTCTAATTGCTTTCTTCTATTTCCTAAAAGTTATGGTTCTAGGCTCTGCAGCAAAATATTCGGGTATGACACTTATTAATAAAATATTCTTTATCGCGATGTACATAGTTCTCTTTGCGTCGTATGTCAGCTTTAGCTACAAATATCCTCATGAATGCTCCATGAACTTTAGATACATTGTGCCAACGCTTATAATTCCTGCTATTGCCATGGGCTCTGGTCTTGATAATCAAACTGATGGAAAAGACAAAACAAAAAGAGCCTGGCTTTCACACCTGGCTCTTATAGCTTATGCACTGTGTTCTTGTACAACTATCATAATATGGAGTTTATATTAATTCGCAACACTGATAATATACTTCACTCCGTTAGTTTCAACTACTATGTTTTCAACATGACACATCGTCATTGGCACATATACTGAGAAACCGTTATCTAGAGGTCTGCCCTCATCTTCACCATCAATAAGGAGCTTCTCATATATTGGAAATGCCTCATAATAATCGGCATTACCATTCTCATCACTTACTAATGCATACACTTTGTAACTATCTCCAAGAAGGCTTTCATCTATATATCCGTAGAAATGAGTATACGAAGAACCCTCGTCAGCGTACAGTTTATACGACTCTCCAGATACTTCAAAGCCTGTTCCGTCAATAGTAATCGAGTGTGCCATCATAATTGGTGCAGCCTTAGCAAGGTTTGGTATATTACGCTCAACAAGCTCTATTATCGTAACATCAGGCTTAAACTCATCCACATCAGACATATTGTATGGTGTAATCTTGCTGAAGTAACACTCTGCGAAATTTTCTGCAAAATAAGGAATAAGTGTATTAGCAAATGAATCTCTGTATATGAGCGCTCTTCCAGTACCCTCCTGATTGTAAGTATCAAGTCTATTGGCTTCAACCTTGGTCTGTTTAGATGTATATTTATATCCAAAACTCTTCATAGGAACTCTCTGCCCATCAAGTGGTGCATCCGATGCATAAAGCATATTGGACAAATCTCCTGTCCATTCATAGGACTCCGCAAATATCACGTCGGAATAATCATTATATTCCTTTCCAGTCTTTTCCATCATGGCGTTATAAGCCATGAGTGCCCCTTCATAATTCCAGTGACTGTCCTTCTTTCGATAATACTCCTCACTATTTGCCCTAAACAAATCCTGGAGACTCACATAGTTAACACCCTCCAAAAGCATTGCTGCCTCTATTCTATCGAGATTGCCAACATTGCCTGACTGTACATAATTTATTGGCATATGCTCTGGATAAAGAGTACTCTTATTAGGTGCAAATGCAATAACAAAGCTTGAATCGGATGCTTCTATATAGTTTTGCATCATCCAAAGTGAATGTGCAATGTTATTAATGCCTCTATCTGAAACCGACTGAACATTGAAATAATCGTCGAGTGTCTTGGCATAATATAACCAGCCATCACTACCCATAATAACATCATCTTCTGGAGACATATGAAATAGTGCTATATATGCGCTTGTGTTGGCAGAAACAAGCTGACTTCTAAATCCAATATGATCTGATACATATGAATCACATTCATTAAAGAAATTCATATTTACACCTTCATCAGTAAAAAGAACAGGTGCTGCTGCAAGTTCTCGATTCTCCGATGAATCACCCTGAACATTTGGAAAAGCAAACATTACAACAGCTGGCGCCGCCAATATAAACATTATTATAATAAAGAAAACTATTGCTCTTTGTTTCATATCCCACCTAGAATCTAAAATAAATAAATGGATTATAGCTTGCTGATGCAAGCGACATAAAGCTAACTACAATTGCTACTACGCATAGCACCATACTAATAACTTCTGCTGCTACTGGCATATCATCTACTGTCTCAAACTTCATAAATTTCTTATAGAGCTTTATAGGAAGCTCGCTACATCCAACTATCGCCAAAATATAAATGATAATGTAATAAAAGTTCACAAACTGCATGGCATAAGAAAATCCTATACCTGACGATGAACCAAAACCAAATAAAGCCTTAATATAATATAAGCCCTGAGTAATATTGTCTGCTCTAAACATTATGAATCCTATCATTACAAGAAGTAATGTATAGGCACATCTAATAGCTTTAATCTTGCATTTTTTGATAGGAAGAATTCCTGATGATTCAAGTACTAAAAATGTTCCATGGAAAAGTCCCCATACGAGGAATGTCCAGTTGGCACCGTGCCATATACCTGTTGCTGCAAATACGATATATCGGTTGATATATGTCCTTCTCGCACCCTTTCTGTTACCACCAAGAGGTATATAAAGATACTCTCTAAAATATGATGATAATGAAATGTGCCATCTACGCCAAAACTCCTGAATAGAATCGGATATATATGGATGATTAAAGTTTTCAAGGAAATGAAAACCAAACATTCTTCCTAGTCCAATTGCCATATCTGAATATCCTGAGAAGTCGAAATATATCTGCATCATATAAGTAAAACCTGCAAGAAGCGCTGATACGAAGCTAATCTCTGAAAGAGGAGTATTATTAAATAAAGAATCGGCCACAAAAGCAAGACTATTGGATATAAGAACCTTCTTAGCAAGACCCACACAAAATCTAAAAATACCATTACGTATGTCGATGTATGATGGATCACGCTCTGTCAACTGAACATCAATATCATGATATTTAACAATTGGTCCTGCGATTAACTGTGGGAAGAAAGAAATATAAAGCAAGAGCTTGGCAAAATTCTTCTGAACCTCAGTATCACCTCTATATACATCAATAACATACGATAATGCCTGAAATGTATAGAATGATATACCAATAGGAAGTGCAATCTTTATGACTGGTATGAGATTGCCACCTGGAACCAATGCATTTATGGATGTAGTAAATAATCCAAGATACTTGAATACTACTAAAAGTCCAAGGTTAAGCACTGTTGCTAGTGCCACCATCATCTTGCTCTTATTCCTTGCAACCAGTATACCGAATATATAATTCATTAATGAAGATATAACCAAAAGGATAATGAACTTCGGCTCACCGTAGCCATAGAAAAGAAGGCTGGCCACTATGAGTAATGCATTACGTATCGTAGTATTTTTAATACAGGTATGAAGTATCAGTACTACTGGAAAAAATATGCACAAAAAAACAAATGAACTAAAAACCATAATAACTCCAACAAATCAATCTGCCATTACATAACAGAATTATCTACTATATCGATTGATGATAATAATCCTTCATCATCAAAATTGAAATTCATACGAAAATCACTGCCGTCTACCATATATGCAAACATGGCGGCACCATAATCACTTGGCATACCATACATCTCATACAAATCATCACGCGTAGTTTTTCCAACAGTCGCACCCTTGCTTGTTGGGTATTTATCTGAAAGAATCTCTATATTAAAGACTATCTGTTTACTATCACTAACAAGTGTATAAACAACCAGTGTGTCATCATCGTAGTAATAATCAGTGTCATATCCTGCTTCAAGACATGCTTTGGATTTTTCTTCTCTTGCCTGGCCGACCTTATCAACCTTACCAAGATAATCTGTGGCTAGTGCTACCTCTATGCCATTTAGTTCAACAGTAAAATCCTTCATCTCAAACTGTCCTGGTACAAGATCATCCGAAAAATGAAGCTTATCTTTTCTAGCCGATGTATCACTGACTGCTGCCATCATAAGTGCATCTGCATTATCACCATCAGCCGATGTATCCATTTTGATTGCACTTGATGTTGCCTCTGTATTATTTATTAGCGTTACATCCTGATTAGTATTGATTATGAAAGAAGTGTCCCTTCCACAGCCTGTCACACAGCCCATAACCAGTAACATACTTATTGAATTTAACACGCCTAATATAAACTTTCGCTTCATTAATTAAAGCTCCTCATTAAAATTTTAGAACTTAAAATCTTCATATCCATAGGACTCTACTAAAGGATATAAATCCTTGCGGTCATTTCTAAGCTGGAAGTGCCACCACTCCTGTCTCGCTGCCAGATACTCAAGATTCGAACCATGTCCAATCATGATATCCGTCAACAAATCTGCTTCCCATGTGTTGTAGTACATGTTGCATCTAAAATCAAGCGTATGCATTTTCGTCTGCATATGTGCTTCTTCGTATGCTCCATTGGCATTAATCCTAACTAATGTAAGGTCAGTAGCAACACCTCTGTTGTGCCTACTCTTTATTCCTATATAATAGCCCACATTATAGCTCTGTCCTACTATATATCCCTGTGCCAGGTTGGTATCACCTATAGCAAGAGCAAGTGAGCCAGAATTAAGCAAATTGTTATAAACAAGCTCTGATGTTGATAATGGTCTGTACCCTTCATACATCTTGATGGTATAGCCATTCTCAAGAGCATTCTTCTGACACTGCTTAAGTTCCATGGCAAGGTCCCATATTACTGGCATATATTCAGGACTTTCGTAATTATAAAGTTCAAGACCAGTTATACCATCTATACCGTTATATCCAGTAGTAGTCATAAACTGTGCTTTATCACCACCTACTAGAAGTGGATTGTATCTTGTGTCTGTATTCTCAGAATCAAGCTCAACATTTCTGGCATCGCCACCAGCAGTAAATATAGATGAATAAGCATTGGTTCTATCAAACTGCATACTGTACATAGAACTTACTGCAAATACACGGTTCATATCAATAAGGACTCTTTTTGCTTCTATCCAGCCTGTCTGTCCTTCTTCATCTGTTACATATAAGCGATAGCCACCAGCTGCATCATAGTAGCAATAATTATTGCCCTCATCCGCTGTTACTATAAGCTTGCTACCCTTAGCTATTGTCTTAACAAGCTGCTCATCTAAAAGAGCTGTATCACTATACATCCCTATATCAAACATTGGCTTCACAACAGCATTCTGACAGCCTTCTGATGAAGACATCTGAACTGAATATGTTTCACCAAGACTAAGTATCACGCCTGTTGCTTCGTCTCTACTGCTGCTTCTATACAACGAATATACCGCCTTAAACGGATCGCCATAGCCCGATTCTGTAGTAGTAGCCTCAAATGCATCAATATACTGGCCCACTCTTTCATCTGTATAAACTATATGAATATGATAAGCCTCTCCCGGTTCTAAACCTGACAATGTAATACGAGTATCATTGGTTGGTATTCTAAGCCATCCATTAGCTTCAGTTTCAGTACCATCATCCGAA
>JAZRXF010000139.1:0-16651 GCA_045600085.1 Lachnospiraceae bacterium | reverse complement strand
ATTAGCAAAAATGAAACATAGAAATGGCCTCCTAGGACCACGCTTTAAAGACTTGATACGAAATATTTATGAATTATTCATTATGAAAAGAAAAATCGGTTGGTGCGTCTAGCACCAACCGTCTTTGTCTTCACTCTGAAGAATGGTTTCGTATGAAACCATTCTTTTTTTTCATATTGTAATGAATTTTGGACAGTTTTCTTGTTAGTAAATAGTTTTGACTATGCTTATAGCCTGTCCTTAATCATCAGCCATAAGGTCGCCGTATGAATTCATATTACCAACTGTATTCTGGAATTTGCGTTCTGTAACAACAGAGCGCTCAGATGCAAGGTCCATATATTTAATAAATACTTCTTCGAGAGGCATACCAGTTTCATTTGACAGTTCTTCCATGATAGGACGAAGCTTGGCAAGCTGGAAGGAAACCTGTGTTTTTTGAGGATCAATTCCCTGAAGTACTTCATCGGCATAGGTGTTAATTCTATCTAAAAATATTTCATCTTCTTTTGTCATATCGTAATAACCATCCCTTCATACTATGCTACGAGTAATTGTACTACGAAAGGGATTTTTTGTTAAGTTTAATCTGAAGAAAATACCAGATAATATTGCTTTTTGACATGAAAATTAGAACAAAATATAGTTGGGTGAACTTGTGGAAGACACAATATTTTGATAAAATTAAATGTGCGTTTTTAGCGCAGAGTTAATAAAAAGTTCAGTATTTAATTACTATTTTTGGAGGTAACAAATGGCTATTATTAATCCATTTAGAGCAATACGTCCTTCCAAGGAGTATGAGCGTATTATTCCTGCATTACCATATGATGTTTATAGCAGAGAGGAAGCTAAGAAAGTAGTTGATAAAGCGCCACATTCGTTCCTTGCAATTGACAGACCAGAAACACAGTTTGGTCCTGATTTTGATATGTATAGCAGGGAAGTCTATGAAAAAGCGGCCAGTATGCTTCGCGACTGGATTAAAGAGGGGAGCTTTATTCAGGATGAAAAGCCTTGTTATTATATATACGAGTTAATAATGGATGGACGAAGCCAGACTGGTATTGTAGGCTGTGCATCTATTGATGATTATAGCAATAACGTTATTAAAAAGCATGAGAATACAAGGGCAGATAAGGAACAGGATAGAATCAATCATGTTGATATATGTAATGCTCAGACAGGCCCTATCTTCCTTGCATATAGATCAAATGAAATCATTAATGGCATAGTTAATAGTGCAATGATGAATGAGCCAATATATGATTTTGCTAATGAGGATCATGTTACGCACAGGGTATGGGTTATTGACAATGACTCAGATATTAAAATAATTAATCATATTTTTGGAACTATGGATTCTATATATATTGCTGATGGCCATCATAGATGCGCATCAGCAGTCAAGGTTGGTCTTAAAAGACGTGAAGAGAATTCAGGATTTTCTGGTAATGAAGAATTCAATTTCTTCTTATCTGTTTTATTCCCAGACGAAGAACTTATGATTATGGATTATAATCGAGTGATCAAAGACCTTAATGGTATGACGGAGTCTGAGCTTATAGAAAAGCTATCAGATGTTTTTGATATTGGTAATCCAAAGGCAGATTCTATTAGACCAAGAAAGAAGGGTGAGGTATCAATGTATCTTGGTGATAAATGGTATCCACTTACAATGAAGGATGAAGTGAAAAGTGACGATCCTGTAGAAGGACTTGATGTAGCAATTCTTCAAAAATATGTTCTGGATAAAATGTTTGGCATAGAGGATCCTAAGACTGATAAGAGAATAGATTTTGTCGGTGGTATCAGAGGACTTGGTGAGCTTGAGCGTAGAGTTCATACCGATTGTAAAGTGGCTTTTGCTATGTGCCCAACATCTATAGATGAACTTTTTGATGTGGCAGATGCAGGGCTTCTTATGCCACCTAAATCGACTTGGTTTGAGCCAAAGCTTAGAAGTGGAATATTTATTCACGATATTACTAATTAAGAGATGACATATTTTGTATGACAGGGGGAACTATGAATAAAAAAATATATAACTTAATGGACTGGGCTGGTATTGAAGAAATTGTATATGCGGAAGCAGTTCATCCTGAAAGATTGCTGGGTGCCACAACCGTTGGACTTAGTACACTTGTTCAGGCATATTTCCCAGGGGCAAAGAGTGTTACACTTCGCATTGACAATAAAAAGAAGGCTGTAGTCAAGGAAAAACCTGAGGAAATAGTTATGGAAATGCAGGATGAAGCAGGCTATTTTGCAGGTCTTATCAAGGGCAAGAACCGTCATGATTACACATATTATGTTACATATGAAGATGATAAGAAACCAAAGCAGTTTAAAGAAGTGTATGGTGACTATGAAGTTCTTAGTGAGGAGGATATTGACAAGATTATTTCTGGGAGCTGCAAGGATGTGTATGATAAACTAGGCTCTCACGAGGTAGTTGTTAATGGTGTAAAGGGTACAGCTTTTGCCGTATGGGCACCTAATGCTTATAGAGTAAGCGTTGTTGGCGATTTTAATGACTGGGATGGGCGTATTCATCAAATGATAAGAGATGAGCGTTCAGGAATATTTACATTGTTCGTTCCGGATGTCCAGGCAGGAAGCAATTACAAGTATGAAATATTAATTAAAGGCGGTGAGAAAATTCACCGTATTGATCCATATAGCAAGAAATCAGAAAAAGGCAGTGGTGATGCATCAGTAATTGCCAGTGATAATAGCTATAAGTGGTCTGATACAAAATGGATGGAGTCTAGGAGCAAGTCCGCAAGTAGGATGAATATCTATGAAATATGTGTGGAAGCTTATGGTGAGGATGCATCATACAAGTCCATAACAGACAAGGTGCTTGCTCATGTTAAGGAATATGGATACAACTATGTTGAAATTATGCCAGTAATGTATGGTCATAATGATTTACTTGGTTATAAGCCATCCAGTCTGTTTGCAATTAATGAGGCCACAGGATCATATCAGGATTTGTGTTATTTTGTCGATACCATGCATGCTAACGGCATAGGCGTTATTATGGAGTTTCAGTGCAATTCATTTGAAGAGAGTGAGTCAGGTATAGGCTACTACGATGGGACATGCCTTTATGAGCATGAAGATCCAAGACGCGGTATTGATCCTTTAACAGGTGCCAAGATTTATCAGTATGGCAACAAAATAGTTGATCAGATGGTTATGTCAGCAGGTCTTTATTGGATTAAAAGGCTTCATCTTGACGGTATCAAGATGATGGATATGGCGGCAATGCTTTACCTTGATTATTATAGGGATGAGTGGGCACCTAATATGTATGGTGACAATGAGAACCTCGAGGCAATAAGCTTTATTAAGCGTTTTAATAAAGCTGTTCATAAACTTGGCGCGGGTATTGTTACAATAGCCGATGATACGTTGTTATGGCCATATGTGTCTTGGACAGATGATATGAGTGAAGCCGATAAAGAGAAGTGTCTAGGATTTGATTATGTCATTAATAAAGGCTTCAATAATGATGTAATATCATATATGGAGACTGATCCAATAGAACGTGCAGGCAAGCATAGTGATCTTATAGTCAGTACATTGTATCAATATAAAGAAAAATACATATTATCTGTATCGCATAGTGATGTTGATTTTGGCAAGGGCGGACTTATCACTAGAATGCCAGGAAGTGATAATGATAAATATGCTAACTTACGAGCTTTCTATGGATACCTTATGACACATCCAGGTAATAAACAGGTATTTATGGGGCAGGATGAGGCATGGAGTGAGAGCTTCGATGGTGTAAGCGTAATTGGTGAGGTCAGTGATATTAGTGCGAAGCAATTCGCTGATTATATTAAGGCGCTAATGAACTATTGTAACAAGAATAAAGCTTTGTATGAGCTTGATTTTAGCGATAAGGGCTTTGAATGGATTAACAATCGAAGTGCCAACGAAAATGTTATTTCGTTCATGCGTCGTGATAGCGATGGTAATGAGCTGTTAGTAGTTCTTAATTTTGCCAATATATCATATGCAAAATACAAAATGGGCGTACCTAAAATGGGTAAGTATAAGATTGCATTCACCTCAGATAGTAAGACTTATGGTGGAACTGGTCAGATGACTACGAAGACAACAGCAACTAAAGAAGAAAAGTGTGATGGCTTCGAGAATTCAGTGACATTAAAACTGGCCCCACTTTCATTTAGTGTCTATACATATGAGGCATATACAGAAGCTGAGCTCACAGAAATGGAGCGTATGAAAAAAGAACGAGAGGCTGCTCTGTTAGAAGCTAAACGTAAACGCGAAGCTCTTGCAAGAGAAAAGGCAAGGATTAAGGCGTCTCTTCGTGAAGAGCTTGAGCGAAAGATACGAGAGGCTGAAGCTGCCATAGAGGCAGGAAGTGAGCTTACCAAAAAAGAGAACACTCCAAAGAAAAAGAGCTTAAAAAAACGATAAAGGGAATTAAGAAACGATGATTTCAATGATTAATAATATTATGTGGAAAGCCACAACATTCTTGACAGAGGTTTCACCTGATGGTGAAACAGTAGGTGTCGACACTGTTAGTGAAAATACAGTTAGTGGTAATGTACTTGAACAACTTGGACAGGTGGAAAATGCCGAGGATTTAAAGCAGGAGCTTAATGTTATTGGGCAGATGCTTGCAGAAGTTCCAGATAAGCTTGCAAAGTTTGCATTTAAATTTATTATTGCACTTATTATTTTCTTTATAGCAACAAAGGTTATAAAGCTTGTTAGAAAGATTGTTAAAAGAAGCCTTGTAAAGGGAGGCGCTGAAGCAGGAGTTATACAGTTCCTTGATTCGCTACTTAAGGTTATTTTATATATACTTCTTCTTGCGGGATTTATGTCATATTTTGGCATTGAAACAGCATCGCTTATTACTGTTATTGGTTCTGCCGGTGTTGCTTTCGCTCTTGCACTTCAGGGCTCACTTTCTAACTTTACAGGGGGAGTATTAATACTACTTCTTAAACCGTTTAAGGTTGGAGATTATATTATCGAAGATAAGAACAAGAATGAAGGTACAGTACTTGAGATTAAACTGTTTTATACAAAGCTAAGAACAGTAGATGACAGGATTGTCATATTACCAAATGGTGATCTTGCCAACAGTTCCCTCACAAACCTTCACCTATCACCTAATAGAAGAGTGTGCCTAACAGTAGGTATCTCATATAAGGCCGATATAAGAAAAGCCAAGTCTATAATCGAACAGTGTATTAAGGATGACAAGTATGCAATCCCAGATGGAATAGTAGACGTATATGTAAGTGAGCTTGCAGAGTCAAGTGTGAATATTTCATTTAGATATTATGTTAAAAACGATGATTATTTCGCATCAAGATGGTCTATTCTTGAAGAAGTAAAATATGCTTTTGATGAAAACGGAATTGAGATTCCATATAATCAGCTTGATGTGCATACTTTTGCAGAAAAATAAAAAGGCATTGTCTCCCATAAAATAAAGCAAAAACTTGCAAATAAAGCCCTGTAAATGTATAATTATTAGGTTTACAGGGCATTGTTTATGCTGAAATAGCTCAGTCGGTAGAGCACTTCACTCGTAATGAAGGGGTCGTGGGTTCGAATCCCATTTTCAGCTTTAATTGGTCATATGTGACCGAATTAATTAATGTTAAATGAAGTTCATTTAGTGGGAGAACGTCGATGAAAAATTTCACATCAAAAGAGTTAAGAAACACATGGAAAGAGTTTTATATCAAGAGAGGACACGTAGATGTAGGTGCAGTATCACTTGTATCTGATGGCTCTACAGGTGCTATGTTTAACGTGGCGGGAATGCAGCCTATTATGCCTTATCTACTTGGCAAGAAGCATCCTCTTGGAACAAGACTTTGCAATGTTCAGGGATGTGTACGTACCAATGATATAGATGGTGTAGGCGACAAGAGTCACCTTACATTCTTCGAGATGATGGGTTCATGGAGCCTTGGTGATTACTTTAAGAAAGAGAGATGTCAGTGGAGCTACGAACTTCTTACTGAAGTTTTCGGCTTTGACAGAGATCACCTTGCAGCCACAGTATTCGAAGGTGATGAGAACGCACCAAGAGATGAGGAAGGTGCTCAGTATAGAATAGAGTCAGGCTTTAA
The DNA here is from genome assembly GCA_045600085.1 of Lachnospiraceae bacterium. GTDB lineage: Bacteria > Bacillota > Clostridia > Lachnospirales > Lachnospiraceae > NK4A136. The sequence continues at coordinate 10,508 of JAZRXF010000139.1, read as the reverse complement.
GCCAGAGAATGTATTTTTCCTTCCGGCAGAGGATAACTGGTGGGGACTTGAGTATGGTCCATGTGGTCCAGACTCAGAGATGTTCTTTGTATCAGATCAGGAGCCATGTGGTCCTAATTGTAGACCAGGTTGTCACTGTGGTAAGTATACTGAAGTAGGTAATGATGTATTCATGCAGTATGACAAGCAGATGGATGGTTCACTTCTTCCACTTGCCAAGAAGAATGTTGATACAGGTTGGGGTCTTGAGCGAAACCTTGCATTCTTAAATGGTGTTGATGATGTATATAAGACAGACCTCTTTACAGGTGTAATTGGCCGTATCGAAGAGAAGTCTGGTATTAAATATGGTACCGATGAAAAGACAACTAAGTCCATGAGAATCATTGCAGACCACCTTCGTACAGGTGTTATGCTTATTGGAGATGAGGCTAAGCTTCTTCCTTCTAATGGTGGCCCAGGATACGTTCTTAGAAGACTTCTTAGACGCGCAGTAAGACATGGCCGTGCACTTAATCTTTCATTAGAGGATATGCTTAATGTAGCTAGTATCTATATAGATGATGTATATTCAGACAGTTATCCACTTCTTACTAAGAATAGAGAGTTTATTTTAAATGAGCTTAAGAAAGAAATAGTTCGTTTTGAGGCTACTCTTGAGAATGGTATGAAGGAATTCAAGAAGATTTCTGATGAGAAGAAGTCAGCTGGTGCCAAGGAAATCGATGGCAAGTCAGCATTTTATCTTTATGATACATTTGGATTCCCTATCGAGCTTACTATCGAGATGGCTGAGGAGGAAGGTCTTAGTGTTGATGAGACAGGATTCAAGGCAGCTATGGAAGAGCAGAAGCAGAGAGCAAGAGAGAATTCTAACTTCTCACAGAAAGCGGTTGACGCTGACCTATTTGAATCACTTGACAGTGCTATAACAAGTGAGTTTGTTGGTTACGATTCGTTATCATTATCAGAGAAGCTTGTAGCTATGGCTAATAGTGAAACAATGGTAGAGACATTAAATAGCGGTGATGAGGGAACTATCATTACAGCAAAGACACCATTCTACGCTACAATGGGTGGACAGAAGGGTGACTGCGGTACTATAAAGACTGCTAGTGGCGTATTTGTAGTAGACGAGACAGTTAAGATACCTGGTGGCAGAATCGGTCATATTGGACATGTTGAGTCAGGATTTGTTAAGGTAAATGATGCTGCAGAGCTTAATGTATGTCCTACAAACAGAGCAAAGACATGTAAGAATCATACTGCTACTCACCTTTTGCAGGCAGCACTTCAGCAGGTTCTTGGTGCAGATGTACATCAGCAGGGTTCTAACCAGGATGCTGACCGTACAAGATTCGACTTTAGCTATGGTCAGGCTATGACAGCTGAAGAAATTGCTAAGGTTGAGGCTATCGTAAATGAAAAGATTGCAGAAGGTATTGCAGTAAATACTGATGTAATGACCATAGAAGAAGCCCAGAAGACAGGAGCTATGGCTCTCTTTGGAGAGAAGTATGGTGATACAGTAAGAGTCGTATCAGTTGGTGACTTTTCTAAGGAGTTCTGTGGTGGTACACATGTAAAGAATACAGCTGAGATTGCACAGTTTAAGATTCTTTCTGAGAGCGGTGTAGCAGCTGGTGTTAGAAGAATAGAAGCTATTACAGCTACTAATGTTGCAGAGTACTACAAGAAGCTTGAGGGTGAGCTTAATGAGGCTGCTGCTGTAGTTAAGACTAATCCAGCAGGTCTTGTAGAGAAGCTTAAGACTATGATGGCTGATATGAAGGCTATGCAGTCAGAGATAGATTCACTTAAGTCTAAGGCAGCCAAGGAAGCTCTTGGTGATGTTATGGATCAGGTAGTAGAGATTAAGGGAGTAAAGGTACTCGCTACTAAGCTTAGCGGCGTAGATATGAACAAGCTTCGCGACCTTGGCGATGAGCTTAAGACTAAGCTTGGCGAAGGTGTAGTATTACTTCTTTCTGAGATGGATGGCAAAGTGTCAATGGTAGCTATGGTTACTGATGGAGCACAGGCTAAGGGAGCCCATGCTGGTAACCTTATAAAGGGAATCGCAGCACTCGTTGGTGGCGGCGGCGGTGGACGTCCTAATATGGCTCAGGCTGGTGGTAAGAATCCAGCAGGTATTGATAGTGCTATTGATGAGGCTAAGAAGGTACTTGAGTCACAGATTCAGTAATTTAAATTAACTAAGAGGTTTAGATGGGCAATTTTATAAATTATCTAGAAAGAAAATTCGGTAAATATGCAATTCCAAGATTGCCACTTATTATGATTATATGTTATGGAGTAGGCTATATGATGCAGATGATTAATCCGCAAATAGCGTATTCCATATCACTAAACCCTTATGCCATACTTCGTGGGCAGGTTTGGAGACTATTTACATGGGTACTTATTCCTCCTAATGATGGTAATGTTTTTCTTTTGCTAATATCTTTATATTTCTATTATTCGATAGGAACTACACTTGAGAGGATGTGGGGAACCTTTTATTTCAATTATTACATCTTTTCAGGAATGTTGTTTACTATAGTGGCTTCCTTTATTGTTCTGGCTATTGTAGGGTTTATTGCTCCTAATATGCTAATTGATGATGTGGCCGCTGTATATGGATATAATAATTTCTTCCGAATCGTTTCGATTCTATTCTTTTCGACATATTACATAAATATGTCTATTTTCCTGGCTTTTGCAGCTATGTTCCCAGATGCTCAGGTTTATTTTATGTTCATATTACCAATCAAGGTCAAGGTGCTTGGTATTATATATGTAGTGCTTATTGTATATGATGCGGTTAGTCGTTTCTCTGGCAATATTATTATGACAGGTATACAGCTCATTGTAATAATTGCATCGCTTCTTAACTTTATTATATTCTTCTTTACGACGAGAAAGGTCTTTGGTCGTATAAGCATAGCTAGAAAAGTTGCTCAGCGAAAAGCTGCCGAGGAATACAGAAGAAAAGTAAATTCCATGAGACCTGCATCTAAGGTTAATAAGCATAAATGTGCAGTATGCGGAAGAACAGATGATAGTAACCCAGAACTTGAATTTAGATTTTGTTCAAAATGTGAAGGCAATTACGAGTATTGCCAGGATCATTTATTCAAGCATAATCATATCAAGAAGGACTTACAGCCAGACAATAATTATTAATTTAGAGGATTAAATATGTCGCTTAATTATGATGACTTTTTGAATAAACTCCAGGAACTGAAAGAAGGCGCTTATCTTCAGGGCGGTATGGTTACATCTAAGCAGATAGATGAATCTTTTTCGGATTTAACTGCTGAGCAGAAGCAGTTTATTGTTGAATATCTTGAAAAGAATCATATCGGTATAGATGAAGCCATTGATCCTAAGAGTTATATGTCTGAAGTAGAGATTAATTTACTTGATATGTACACAGAGTCGCTAGAAGCAATTGAGAGTGTTAGCGATTCTGTAAAACGCGTTCTAATGATGGACGCAATAGCTGGCAATAAAGATGCCAAGGAAAAGCTTATGCAGCAGTATCTTCAGAGCGTGATTGATACTGCAAGATTATATACTGGTCAGGGCGTTGATTTTATGGACCTTATTGGCGAGGGAAATGTTGCACTTGCTGTTGCTATGGAGCAGCTTGATTGCGTTGAAGGCCCCGATGATGTTGAACCGCTTATAATGCAGATGGTTATGAACTCTATGGAAGAGCTATGTAAAGAAGAGGGATCATCGGATGATACTATGAAGAAGGCTCTTGAGCTTGTGGAAAAGGTTCAGACAAAGGCCAAGGACATGACTGAGGAGTTACTTAGAAAAGTTACTATAGAAGAACTTTCTGAGGATTCAGGTATCACTAAAAAGAAAATAAAAGAAGCACTCAGTATATCTGAGTCTTTATATGATTATATAGAAAAGGACGAGGAGCAATAGGCTCCTCATTTTCGCAGTTAAAGGAAAAGTTTATGGGTATTAAATATCAGAATGACAATGATTTTAAATATGTGATTCAGGATACATCTCAGACACAGCTAGGTAGTAGATACACATATGAAGAAATGCTGATGAGTGATAGAGTTCCATTTAAATTTCAGTCAATTATTCAACTATATATTTTAAAGTCTACTGAACCATCAATGGAAATAGGAGAACATATTCTGGCACTTAATGAAGAGGATTATAATTTTCAGGTTTATAGACAGCTGAAGATTAAAATCCGTTTTTGTGAACCTAAGTCAAAAGGCGGATATAAAGTTAAACAGCTTAAGTTTGCGGATTTTAAAAATTATCAAAAAATATCGTGGACCGATGAACATGTTTTGCAGGATGTAACCATATCTAATCTGGCCCTTATGGCTTTTGCAATTTAACACAAAAAATTATTAAAAGAGGATAAATAAATGGATTTAACTAGAATTCCACAATATGAATTAGTAGAAAAAAGATTTATTGAAGATTTAAAGGTAGATTCTTATCTTATGAAGCACAAAAAGAGTGGTGCGAGAGTGGCCATTCTTGAGTGCGATGATGAGAATAAGGTTTTTTATATTGGTTTTAGAACACCTCCAAAGAACTCTACTGGTGTTGCTCACATACTTGAGCACAGTACTCTTTGTGGTTCGGAAAAGTATCCATCGAAGGATCCATTTGTTGAGCTTGCTAAGGGCTCACTCAATACATTTCTTAATGCCATGACATATCCGGATAAGACTGTATATCCAATTGCGAGCTGCAATGATCAGGATTTCAAGAATCTTATGGATATATATCTTGATGCTGTATTTCACCCTAATATTGCCAAGAATAATAAAATTTTCAAGCAAGAGGGCTGGCACTATGAGATGGAGTCGGTAGATGATGAACTCAAGATTAATGGTGTTGTTTATAACGAGATGAAAGGAGCTTTTTCATCTCCAGACGATGTTATATCAAGAGAAATATTCAACTCTCTTTATCCTGATACAGCATACGGCGTAGAGTCAGGTGGTGATCCTGATGTTATTCCAGACTTAAGCTATGAGGAGTTTCTTGATTTTCATAAGCAGTATTATCATCCAGTAAACTCATATATATATTTGTATGGTAATGCTGATATGGCAGAGCGTCTTGAGTATCTGGATAAGGAATATTTATCTAATTATGATGTTATTGAGATTAATTCCAAGCCTGGTGAGCAGGAAGCATTTGATAGTGTTAAAGAAGTTGAGAAGACTTATCCTATTTTGGATGATGAGGATGAAACTGATAATACATACTTGTCATACAATACTGTATGTGACTACGCTCTTAACAGGGATATGGTTATTGCAATGCAGGTTGTTGACTATGCATTAATAGCATCGCAGGGAACCCCTATTCGTAAGGCACTACTCGATGCGGGAATAGGTAATGATATTTATTCTGTGTACGAGGGTGGTATATATCAGCCTTACTATAGTATTGTGGCTAAAAATGCGAATAGTGATGACAAGGATCGTTTTGTAAAGGTTATAGAGGAAACACTTAGTAAGGTAATAAGTGAAGGATTTGATCAGAATGCATTACTGGCAGGGCTCAATAACATGGAATTTCGTTATAGAGAGTCTGATTTTGGTTCACTTCCAAGAGGTCTTATGCTTGGTCTGGCTTCATTTGATAGCTGGCTCTATGATGATATGCAGCCATTTATTCATATTGAGTGCAATGAAACCTTTAAGAGATTACGTGAGAAAATTGGTACAAGCTACTATGAGGAGCTTGTAGAGGAATATATTCTTAATAATAGCCATAAGTCCATAGTAGTTGTGGCTCCAGAGAAGGGTCTCACTAACAAGAAAGAACAGGCACTTAAGGATAAGCTTGCTGATTATAAGTCAAAATTATCAAAAGAAGACCTTCAGACTATAGTTGATGAAACCAAGGCTCTTAAGCTTTTCCAGGAAACACCAGATTCAGAAGAGGTGCTTGCACTTATTCCGAAATTAAAGAGAGAAGATCTCAAGAAGACAACTAATCCATATGTCAATGAATTGATGGATATTGATGGTCAGAAGGTTCTTTTTCACGATATATTTACCAATGGTATTTCATACATTTCTCTTATGTTCAAGCTAGGAGATATTCCAGTAGAATTATTGCCATATGTTGGTATCTTCAAGAATATTTTAGCTTGCCTTGATACTAAGAGCTATTCATATGAGCTACTGGGTTATGAACTTGATAAATATTCTGGCGCACTTGATACATCTATGTCAGTATTTACTAATAATACTAAGCGTGATGATTATGAGATTTATTTTGAGATTAAGACAAAAATATTCTCAGATAATGCAAGGAATATTGTGGAGCTAATAAAGGAGATAGTCTTTACATCTAATTACCGTGACTATAAGCGTATGAAAGAGATTATCCTTGAGATAAAGAGCCAGATTCAGGCGGGCTTTATGTCAGCTGGTCATTCGGCTTCATATAACAGAGCTTTGTCATATATTTCTGAGTGTAATGCTAAAATGGAAGAAGTATCAGGTCTTGGATTCTATCGATTCCTTGAAAAGGTTGAGAGTGACTTTGACAGTATGAAGGAAGATATTGCCGATAAGATGGAGCTTCTTGCCAAGTTTATTTTCAATAGAAATAATCTTCTAGTTGATTTTATAGGTGAGAAAAAAGACCTTGATAAATTTATGGCTGAGGCTAAGACATTAATTGAAGAGCTAAGTACAGAAAAGGTTGAGCTTGATGGCAATAAGATTCAGGTAGTAAAGAAGAATGAAGGATTTATTACATCAGCTTCAGTAAATTATGTATCACGCGTAGGTAACTTTATTAATCACGGCCTTAAGTACACAGGCGCATTAAAGGTACTTAAAACTATTCTTGGTTATGAATATTTATGGCAAGAAGTAAGAGTTAAGGGTGGAGCCTATGGTGGTTTTGGTATGTTAGTTAGAACTGGTGACGGTATTTTCACTTCATACAGAGACCCTAATCTTGAAGCAACAATTGAAATATATGAAAGGGCAAGTCAGTTCGTAAAAGACTTTAAGGCCGACGAGAAGACTATGACCAAGTTCATAATTGGTACAATGTCAGATCTTGATACTCCACTTACTCCAAGACTTCAGGGTAAGCGTTCACTTGCCGGCTTCCTTAGTAAGGTTACTGTCGAGGACTTGCAGAGGGAGCGTGATGAGATTTTGTCAGCTACTGATGAGGATATCAGAAATCTGGCAGGACATATTGAAGCAGTTATGAGTGACGGAGCCCTTTGTGTTATTGGTACTGAAAGCAGCATCAATGGTGCCAAGGATAAATTTACAACTATCGAAAGTCTTAATTAGTTTATAAACAGGGAGAACTATGGATAATAACAAGAAATCAGGTTTTGTAGCTATTATAGGAAGACCTAATGTGGGTAAGTCGACGCTTATGAATCATATTGTTGGTCAGAAGATTGCTATTACATCAAAGAAACCTCAAACAACACGTAATAAAATACAGACAATATATACCAGTGAGAAAGGTCAGATTGTCTTTATGGATACACCGGGTATGCATAAGGCAAAAAACAAGCTGGGTGATTATATGATGAATGTTGCCAAGTCGACCTTGACCAATGCCGATGTTATAGTATGGCTGGTTGAGCCATCGGAATATATTGGCGAGGGTGATCAGGGAATCATAAAGCAGCTTTCAGGTGTTAAAAAGCCAGTTATTCTTGTTATTAATAAAATAGATACGATTAATAAGCCTGATGTTATCTTGTTTATGGATGCATACAGAAAGCAGATGGATTTTGATGAAATAATCCCAATCAGTGCTTTTAAGGGTGAGAATATTGATGAGCTTGTTGATTGTATATACAAGTATTTGCCATACGGACCTTATTATTATGATGAGGATGAAATTACGGACCAACCACAGCGACAGATTGTTGCGGAACTCATAAGAGAGAAAGCTCTTCGTCTCATTGATAAGGAAATACCTCATGGTATTGCAGTTGTAATAGATGCTATGAAGTATCGTGAAAGTGTGGCTAGACCTAATGTTAAGTATGAATATCCTGGTATATACGATATAGATGCAACAATTATATGTGAAAGAGATTCGCACAAGGGCATCATAATAGGTAAAGGTGGGGCAATGCTTAAGCAAATAGGCAGTAAAGCCAGACCAGAAATGGAAGCAATGCTTGATGCCAAGGTTAATCTAAAACTTTGGGTAAAGGTTAAGGAGAACTGGAGAGAGTCAGATTACCTTGTTCGTAACTTTGGATATAAAGAAGATAAGGAATAAAACAGTAAGATAAGGACTATACAATGGAGCAGTATTTCCAGGATGATGCCTTAATACTTAAGGCAGAACCAATAGGTGAATATGATAGAAGACTGGTTTTGCTGACCAAGGATCATGGTAAGATATCAGCTTTTGCTAAGGGGGCAAGAAGACCAACCAATAAGCTGATGGGATCTACTGATATGTTCTGTTTTGGCTTATATAAGTTTTATGCAGGACAAAATTCATACTCTCTTGTAGATGCGACCATAAAGAACTATTTCAGCGAGCTACGCAGTGATATGAATGGCGCTATGTATGGCATGTATTTTCTAGAAGTCATGGAATATATGACAAGAGAGAATAACGATGAGGAGCAGCTTTTGAAGCTCTTATATCAGTCATTGAGAGCACTTATTTCTGGAGATTTTGATAATAGGTTAGTAAGGGTTATTTTTGAAATAAAAACAATGGTTTTACAGGGGGAGTGGAAAAGTGAAATAAAAGGCTCCTTTTCAGAAACGGCTTTATATGCAGTGGATTACATTGTAAAGCAAAAGCCCGAAAAACTTTTTTCGTTTGGACTGAAAGAGAATGTTCTATCAGAATTAATACTTATTGCCGAGGATAGAAAAAGAACATTGTGGCATCATGAATTTAACAGTGAACAGATGCTTAAAATTCTTGAAATATAATGAACATATTGAAAATAATTGAAAATCTTAATAGGTTTTTATATAATTGATAAATCATACGCGTAATTGCGAGAAAGAGGTAACAAATTATGAACGCAGCAGATAAGACACTTGATAAAATTAAGTCTTTATCTATGACAAGAGGTTTTGTATATCCAGGTTCGGATATCTACGGTGGTCTTGCTAATACTTGGGATTATGGTAATCTTGGTGTTGAGCTTAAGAACAATGTTAAGAAGGCTTGGTGGCAGAAATTCGTACAGGAGAATCCATACAATGTTGGTGTAGACTGTGCGATTCTTATGAACCCTCAGACATGGGTTGCTTCAGGACATCTTGGTGGCTTTTCTGATCCACTTATGGATTGTAAGGAATGTCATGAAAGATTCCGTGCTGATAAGGTTATTGAAGACTTTGCAGCTGAGCATGGTCTTGAGCTTAAGTCTACTCCTGATTCATGGTCTAATGAAGAGATGATGGATTATATCAAGGCTAACAGCATTCCTTGTCCAACATGCGGTAAGCATAATTTTACAGATATTAGACAGTTCAACCTTATGTTCAAGACATTTCAGGGTGTAACTGAAGATGCTAAGAATACAGTATACCTTCGTCCTGAAACAGCACAGGGTATTTTTGTAAACTTCAAGAATGTACAGCGTACATCTAGAAAGAAGCTTCCATTTGGTATCGGTCAGATCGGTAAGTCATTTAGAAACGAGGTTACACCAGGTAACTTTACATTCAGAACAAGGGAGTTCGAGCAGATGGAGCTTGAGTTCTTCTGTAAGCCAGGTACAGACCTTGAGTGGTTCCAGTACTGGAGAGGTTTCTGTAGAGATTGGCTTATCAGCCTTGGTATAAAGGAAGATGAGATGAGACTTCGTGATCACTCACCAGAAGAGCTTTGTTTCTATTCAAAGGGTACTACTGATATTGAATATCTCTTCCCATCAATTGGTTGGGGTGAGCTTTGGGGTATCGCTGATAGGACAGATTATGACCTTAACCAGCATATCAGTGTATCTAAGCAGGATCTTACATACTTTGATGATGAGACTAATGAGAAGTATGTACCATATGTAGTTGAGCCTTCTCTTGGTGCTGATAGAGTAGTTCTTGCATTCCTTTGTGCAGCATATGATGAAGAGGAGCTTGAGGGTGGCGATATGAGAACAGTTCTTCGTTTCCATCCAGCACTTGCGCCAGTTAAGATTGGTGTATTGCCATTATCAAAGAAGCTTAATGAGGGTGCAGAGAAGATTTACGCACACCTTTCTAAGTACTATAATTGCGAGTTCGATGATAGAGGAGCCATTGGTAAGAGATATCGTCGTCAGGATGAAATCGGTACTCCATTCTGCATTACATATGACTTTGATTCAGAAACAGATAACTGTGTAACAGTTCGTTTCCGTGATTCGATGGAGCAGGAGCGTATTGCGATTGATAAGCTCGACGAGTTCTTCCGTGATAAATTTATCTTTTAATTAGAACTAATAGTTATATATAGCAAAATGCCAAGAGTAAAATCTTGGCATTTTTATA
>JAZRXF010000138.1:0-4532 GCA_045600085.1 Lachnospiraceae bacterium | reverse complement strand
GTTTTATGAGTACGAGGGTGGTTGTAGATTTGATCCATGTTCCCATACTCATGAGCCAGGCTGTAGTGTTAAGGAGGCTCTCGGAGAAGGTAAGATAAGTAAGATTAGATATGAAAATTATGCTTATCTCTATAATGAAATCAAGGGAAGAAAGAGATATTAACGTTTATTAATTTTCATAATTAATATGGGGGTATAACAATATGATTCATTTTGCTCCATCGATTTTATCGGCGGACTTTGCACATCTGAAAGAAGATGTGGACGCAGCAAAGAGGGGTGGCTGTGATTATTTGCATTTTGACGTTATGGATGGTGTATTTGTTCCGTCCATCTCGTTTGGTCTTCCAGTGCTTAAGTGTGTAAGAGCATTTACAGATTTATTTCTTGATGTGCATCTTATGATAGTAGAGCCTGAAAGATATATTGATGAGTTTGTTAAAAACGGCGCTGATATGATAACCTTTCATTATGAGGCTACCAAGGATGTCTCAGCTGTTATTGATAAGATTCATGGACATGGCATCAAGTGTGGTATAGCTATTAGTCCTGATACTCCAGTTGAAGTTATAAAGCCTTATCTTGATAAGGTGGAGATGATTCTTGTTATGACTGTTAATCCTGGATTTGGTGCTCAGGCTTATATAGATGCTTGTACCGACAAGGTAAGAACTGTGGCTGGTTGGATTAAGGAAGCAGGACTTAGCGTGGATGTTCAGGTTGATGGCGGCATCAAGAAGGATAATATCAGAATGATTATTGAAAATGGTGCCAATGTTATTGTTGCTGGCTCTGCAGTATTTGTCGGTGATATAGAAGAGAATGCCAGAACGTTCAAAAAGATTTTCGATGAATATAATTAAAAAAATGCTGGGAAATCCCAGCATTTTTAATTGAGTAATACGTATATATATTAAATACTATTATTTATTATAATTTGATGGAGATTATTATGACAAAGAATGAAAGAAGACGGCTAGCAACCTGTAATGCTGGTTGTATATTATTACGACTATTTATGATATTACTGGTTGTCATGATTATCGCTTTTATAGTAGGAGGCTTGGTAGGAGCTCTGCCATGGGTCATGAATATATGGGTAGATACTGCATTTTGGGTATGGTACATAGTTGCATGTGTAATAATTGAAGCAGTTATATTCTGGATGGGCATACTCATGGTTTATTTTACAGCCAATCAGCTAGGTATACGCTGGCGAGTACTTGGTATTGTTCTTGGATGGGTGCCTGTTGCCAATATAATAATGCTTTCGTATATCATCCACATAGCTTCCAAGGAATATAAGGTTGAGAAGGCCAGGATCAAGAGAGATAAGGAAAGACATGCTGAGCAGATATGCAAAACAAAGTATCCTATTCTTATGGTTCACGGTGTCTTCTTCCGTGATTTTAAGACACTCAACTACTGGGGACGTATTCCAAAGGCCATAGAGATCAACGGGGCAACCATATATTATGGAAATCAGAGAAGTGCAGCAGCAGTACGTGACTGCGCAGTAGAAATTCAAAAGAGAATTCTTGAAATAGTAGAAGAGACAGGCTGTGAAAAGGTCAATGTAATAGCTCATTCCAAGGGTGGACTTGATACAAGAGCTGCCATTAACCTTCCAGGTGTGGCAGAGCATGTTGCGTCACTTACTACAATCAATACTCCTCACAGAGGCTGTGAATTTGCGGAGTACTTACTTAAAAAGATTCCAGAATCTATTCAGGAGAAGGTAGCTGGTGCATATAATGCTGCAGCAGCGAAGCTGGGTGACGAGGATCCTGATTTTATGGCTGCAGTTAGAGATCTTACAGAGGATAACTGTGCAATTTTCAATGAAGAGATTAAGGATAAGCCAGGTATTTTTTACCAGTCATTTGGAACCAAGATTAATTCACCATTTGCAGGTAGCCGATTCCCACTTAATATGACAACCAAATTCGTAGAGATGTTTGATGGACCTAATGACGGATTGGTTGGCGTAGAGTCATTTCCATGGGGAGAGAGATATCAGTTTATTGAGGATAAGAGTCCAAGAGGTATTTCTCATGGTGACATGATTGATCTTAACAGAGAGAATTTTGATGCTTTCGATGTAAGAGAGTTTTACGTATCAGTTGTTGCTGATTTAAAGAAGAGAGGTCTATAATCCCTTATACAAGGATTTACATAAATATATCTTTATGTTAAATTACTTATATTAATGATAGAAGAGGGATTATGTTTATGAAAAAGTTTTTGGCATTTGTACTTGCGATAGCATTATTTGTGGGTACTTCATCAGTTTCGGTGGCTGATAACCAGGTGTATGCTTTGTATGTCAATACAGCGCAGAATGTTGTAACAGTTATGACAGTTGATGCACTTGGCAACGAAACACCATACAAGGCTATGCTTTGTTCTACAGCTCGTGCAGGTCACGTTACTCCGCTTGGTACATATGTTACCAATGGTTATTATGACTGGTGCTATATGGTTGATGGAACATGGGGAAGATACTCAGTTCGTTTTAATGGACCTATTTTATTCCATTCAGTACCTTATCTTGCAAAAAGCGTAGATACTCTTGAATGGGATCAGTTCAACAAGCTTGGTGAGGCTGCTTCACTTGGATGTGTAAGATTATCAGTGGCCGATGCCAAGTGGATATATGATAACTGTATGTATGGTACAAAGGTTGTTGTTTATTCTGATCCAGCTAGTCCTGGACCTCTTGGAAAACCAACAGGAGTGAAGATTGATGGGAACAGCCCTAATCGTGGTTGGGACCCAACAGACCCATCACCATCGAATCCATGGAATGGTGGAGCAGGACTTGTAGTAGCACCATCTAACTTAACTTACAACAATTTCGACTACAGAAAGTATGCTGATACATATGGAGATCTCAAGCTTGCATTTGGCTATGACAGAGATATGCTATGGTATCATTACAACTACTTTGGCAAGAAGGAAGGCCGTGTGGTTAGTACCTATTAATTCAGTAAATGAATTTGTATATTAAATATATGTATGGGGGATGTGTATCACATTCCCCATTTTTTATATTGTATTTAGGGATAGAATAGCTATAAATATAGGCCTTTCATAATTATTGATTAATTTTTGGTGCGATAATGATATGAAATGAGACAAAAATTGAGCATATTATGACAACTTATGTTATGTAATTGTATTATTACAGAATTATAATAAGCAATGGACATTTGTGGCCAGGATTATATTCTGATATGCCATATAATATAGAAAAATGAGGAAAACGAGATGAACAAGAATAAGCACATAGACGAAAATACGCCTTTACTATTTTTGGCGGGACCTATGTTTGTTGAGATGTTTCTTAACATCTTAATCAATAATATTGATACGGTTATGCTTAGCCGTTATTCAGACAATGCAGCAGGTGCAGTTGGTGTATCTAACCAGGCTATGTTCCTGATGATTCTTCTGTTCAACATTATTGCGACAGCCACATCAGTTGTTGTTGCCCAGTATCTTGGCGCCAATAAAAAAGAGCAGATGAACATGATATACACTCTGGCTTTTATAGTTAACCTTATTGCAGGTCTTGTACTTAGTGGCGGACTTGTATTAGCGAGAGGATGGATACTCAGACTTCTTAATACTCCAGAAACTATGATGAATGATGCAATGTTATACATTGCCATAGTAGGTGGTGGTCTCTTTATTCAGGCATGCTACAATGTTATGCTTCAGATACTTAGATGTAATGGCCACGCCAAGGTTGGTATGTATATCTCTTTATTTATTAACCTTATCAATATCGTTGGTAATGCATTATTCTTATATGGACCTCTTAAGTTCCTTGGTCTTGGTGTAGGTGGTGTTGCTATCTCTACAGTAGTAGCAAGACTTGTCGCTATCATACTTGCAATATCATTCTTCTACTGGAAGAAGATTGGGCGTATTGCTCCAAAGTACATTATTCCATTCCCAGTGGATATGCTTGTTAAGATGCTTAAGATTGGTCTTCCTTCAGCAGGTGAGAATGTTTCATACAATATATACCAGCTTGTGCTATTATCATTTATCAATGGTATGGGTGATGACGCTACTAATGCCAAAGTATATTGTTCTTCACTTATGTCGTTTGCAATGGTATTTTCTAATACGGCGGCCATGGCCACACAGATTATTGTTGGTCACCTTGTAGGAGCTGGAAAAGAGGATGCAGCTTATAAGAGAGTATTCTCTACTCTTAAGATATCGCTTCCTATCACAATAGGACTTGCGTCTATTAACTGTCTCATAAGCCCATGGACTCTTAGAATATTTACTGATAACGAGAATATTATCCATCTTGGATTCTATATTCTTCTTGTTGATATTATGATAGAGATCGGTAGATGTCTTAACATGACATTTGTTAACAGTCTTAAGGCTGCAGGCGACTATGTATTCCCACTTATTGTTGGACTTATTACAATGTGGGGCTTTGGTGTTCCAGTTGGATACAGCATGGGTGTTTTGGCAGGCTTTGGAGTTGCAGGTGTATTCGTTGGTAC
>JAZRXF010000137.1:0-12842 GCA_045600085.1 Lachnospiraceae bacterium | reverse complement strand
ACGAAGGTGTTCTTACAGGTAAGGGTCTTACATGGGGTGGTTCACTTGCTAGAACAGAAGCTACAGGTTATGGTTTATTATACCTTACAAATGCTCTTTGGAAGGATAATGGACTTTCACTTGAAGGCAAGACAGCAGCTGTTTCTGGTTCAGGTAACGTAGCTATCTACGCTATCCAGAAGGCTCACCAGCTTGGTGCTAAGGTTGTTACATGTTCTGATTCTACAGGTTGGATTTATGATCCAGAAGGAATCGATGTTGCACTTCTTAAGGAAGTTAAGGAAGTTAAGAGAGCACGTCTTACAGAATATGCAGCAGCTAGACCTTCAGCTCAGTACTTCGAGAAGAAGAACGGTGAGCACGGTGTATGGCAGTACAAGGTTGATCTTGCTCTTCCATGTGCTACACAAAATGAGCTTGATCTTGAGGATGCTAAGATGCTTGTTGCTAACGGTTGTATCTCTGTTACAGAGGGAGCTAACATGCCTACAACTCTTGATGCTACAAAGTATCTCCAGGAGAACGGTGTTCTCTTCGTAGGTGGTAAGGCTGCTAACGCAGGTGGTGTTGCTACTTCAGCTCTTGAGATGAGCCAGAACTCAGAGAGACTTTCTTGGACATTCGAGGAAGTTGATGGCAAGCTTAAGGGAATCATGGAGACAATCTACGCTAACATTTCAGATGCAGCTAAGAGATACAACATGACAGTAGCTGGTAAGACAGACTACGTTGCTGGTGCTAACATCGCTGGTTTCGAGAAGGTTGTTGATGCAATGCTTGCTCAGGGTGTTTGCTAATTGCAACTCTTACAGTTTGTATAACTAATATAATTATAAAGGCCGGTACAAGCTTGCTTGTTACCGGTCTTTTTGTGTGATGAACAATCAATACGAATGTGGTATAATAAATACGGTGCGAATAGGCACACTAAGGTATGGAGGGGTAGTTATGAATTATGAGGTTATTATTGTTGGTGCAGGTCCAGGTGGTATATTTGCATCATATGAATTGATAAAGAAGAACAGTGAGTTAAAGATCGCTGTATTTGAAGCCGGTCATTCGTTAGACAAGAGAAAATGTCCGATAGATGGAGATAAGGTCAAGAACTGTATAAAGTGTAAGAGCTGTTCTATTATGAGCGGTTTTGGTGGTGCTGGCGCATTTTCAGATGGTAAGTATAACCTCACCAATGATTTTGGTGGTACATTATACGAATATATTGGTAAAAAGGAAGCTATGGACCTCATGCAGTATGTTGACGAAATCAATATTACTCATGGTGGTGAAGGTACTAAAATGTATTCAACAGCTGGTACTAATCTTAAAAAGGTTTGTATGCAGAACAAGCTCAAGCTTCTTGATGCATCGGTAAGACACCTCGGAACAGATATTAATTATATTGTGCTCGAGAACCTGTATGCAGAGCTTAAGGATAAGGTGGAATTTCATTTTGATACACCAATTGAGCATATCGAGAAGACTGAGAATGGTTATATAGTTAAAACAGGTGATGAAAGCTATGCCTGCGAGAAGTGTATTGTATCCGTTGGCCGAAGCGGTAGTAAGTGGATGGAGAGCGTATGTAAGGAGCTTGATATTCCAACTAAGTCTAATCGTGTAGATATTGGTGTCAGAGTAGAGCTTCCTGCTGTAATATTCTCTGATTTAACAGATGAGCTTTATGAAAGTAAGATAGTATATAGAACAGAGAAGTTCGAAGATAATGTTAGAACTTTCTGTATGAATCCATACGGAAGCGTTGTAAATGAAAACACCAACGGTATTGTAACAGTTAATGGTCACAGCTTTGAGAATCCAGAGATGCGAACAGAAAACACAAACTTTGCACTTCTTGTTGCCAAGCATTTTTCTGAGCCTTTCAAGGACAGTAATGGCTACGGCGAGAGTATAGCTAGACTAAGTAATATGCTTGGTGGTGGTGTTATCGTTCAGCGATTCGGTGACCTTGTTCGCGGTAGAAGAAGTAATCAGAAGAGACTTGATGAGAATATGGTTACACCGACACTTGCAGCTACGCCAGGTGACCTTAGCCTTGTTCTTCCAAAGAGAATACTTGATGGTATAGTTGAGATGATTTATGCACTTGATAAGATTGCACCAGGTACAGCCAATGATGATACACTGTTATATGGTGTTGAAGTTAAGTTCTACAATATGGAGGTAGAGCTTGATGAGAATCTTGAAAGTAAGCATAAGGGATTATATATTATTGGCGATGGTAGTGGTGTTACTCATTCGCTTTCACATGCATCAGCAAGTGGTGTATATGTGGCAAGAAAAATCACAGAAGCATAGTTGGAAAATAAAGGCTTTTGCTTGTTTGAAGCAAAGGCCTTTTTATAGTAGGTCACGTGACACACGTATCTTTTGGTTAGAATGGAGTTTGTTATGAAACGAGATTATAGTAAGTGGGTTGCATGCTGGGGCAATGCAACATCAATATCAGATAGAGAATTAGTTACATATGCGAAAAATCTCACACTTAGATATCCTATAAAGATATGTTTTAATGGTGATAAATTAAGGTTCCATTTTTCTAACATTACAGGGCAGGAAGCTATTACAATAACTTCGGCGACAGTCGCTATGGCCGTAGATGACAGAGATATCGATACAGGTTCTATTAAGGATATTACCTTTGATGGAATGAAAAGTATATCGATAGAGCCTGGGAAACAGGTGGTCAGCGATAATATATACATGGAACTGGAGCGTGGTGACAATATTTCTGTAAATATTTATCTGGGCGATTATTCCCAGATGAATTCTGGAGTGCTAGTGACAGGTCCATTATCAAAGGGATACTTTGCATATGGTGATTACAGTCATGAAAAAGAATTGCCACTCAATAATACAAGATCAACTAACTGGTTTTATTTTCTTGATACCATTGATATATATACTGAAGATAAGAATCGTGCAATCATATGCTATGGTGATTCCATAACAGCCCAGGACTGGCCTGATTATCTGATGCTAAGAAGCTATGAGGAAGGCTATGATAATGTTTCAATAATAAGAAGGGCTATTAGTGGAACAAGAATTCTCAGAGAGTATGAGTGTATTACATACGCAGCATACGGAGCCAAGGGTGCTAAGCGTTTTGACAGAGAAACAGACGTAAGTGGCGCCGATACAGTTATCATACAGCATGGAATCAATGATATCATTCATCCAGTAGGTGAGGAGGTTAATATATTTAGACCAATGACAGACCTTCCTACTACCCAGGATATGATAGAAGGGATAAGGGATATATATGTAAAGTGTGCAAGGGACAAAGGATTAAAGGTTTATTCTGGGACCCTTCTTCCTATTAAGGGCTGGAGAACCTATGCACCATTTAGAGATGAACTTCGTCATGAATTTAACGACTGGCTTAGAAGTAGTGATATATTTGACGGCTGCATAGATTTTGATAAAGCAGTAAGAGCGGAAAAGGATGAGGATTCATTTGGCGAAGGCTTTGACAGCGGCGACCATCTTCATCCTAGTGCAGCGGCTTATAAAGCTATGGCTATGGCTGTTCCAGGTATTATATTAGAATGAGCATGGAGATTAGTATGAACAATAATGATGTGGATATGCAGCGACTTAATAAACAGTTTTCATTTATTAAGGAAATAGATAAGGAAAAAGAGATAATTAGACAAACACCTCTTGCCGATGGCTCTAGAAAGGAAAATGATGCTGAGCATGCGTGGCATATGGCTATTATGACTATGCTTCTTAGTGAATATTCCAATGAAAAAATAGATAAGTACAGAACCATGGAAATGCTACTTATTCATGATCTGGTTGAAGTATATTCTGGAGATACTTATTGTTATGATGAGGCTGGAAAGGAAACACAGAGGCAAAGAGAACTTGAGGCGGCCGATAAGTTATTTGGACTCCTGCCAGAAGATCAGGGCCGATACATGCGTGAATTATGGGATGAGTTCGAGGCTGAGGAAACACCAGAGGCTAAGTTTGCTAGGAGCATGGACTGTATTCAGCCAGCTATGCTCAATCACCATTCAGGCGGTTTATCTTGGCTTGAACATGGAATAGCAGTTAGTCAGGTGCTCGGGCGAAATAAGAATACTGCCAAGGGCTCAGAGGTTTTATGGGATTATTCCAAAGAGAATTTTATTCGTAAATCAGTGGAAGCAGGCCAGTTGATTGGTGATGTGGAGTTTTAAGAATGCTAAAGAATAAAGAATTATTAATATTTGATATGGATGGTACCATATTAAATACTATTGATGATATTGCAGGTGCGATTAATCATGTTCTGACCACTAATGGTTATCCTTCCAGAACAGTGGATGAGGTAAAGTCTTTTGTAGGAAATGGTCTAAGAAGAGCTTTGGAGCTTAGTCTTACAGGCGAAATAAGTTCGGATAAACTAGATCAGCTCTTTGATGAACTGGTGATTTATTATAAGGAGCATTCCAATATAAATACAAGACCATATGATGGAATAGTAGATGTCATACATAAGCTTCGTAGCAGTGGAAAAAAGGTTGCAGTGGTGTCCAATAAGAGAGTGGAAGCGGTTAGGGAGTTATGCGACATATTTTTCGATGGCTGTTTTGACATGGCTCTTGGAGATCGGGATGGGATTGCGAGAAAACCAGCACCTGATATGACAAATATGGTAATAGAGCACTATGGTGTACCAAAGAAAAAGTGTGTATACATAGGTGACTCCGATGTTGACCTTATGACAGCGAAAAATACCAAGATAGATTGTGTTGCAGTGTCATGGGGATTTAGAACTAGAGAGTTTCTGGTTGAGCACGGAGCAGAAATCATTATCGATAGCCCTTTCGAATTACTAGGATAGCTATTTAATTCGTTTATATATTCATAATGGAGGCGGATATGAATAATATAACTAGCTTGGATACATATAATACAGAAATGCAAAAGGCACTTGCTGATAAAGTGTTTTTTATGAGTGTTCTTGATGATACAGATGCGCTCATAGATTTTGGATGTGCTGATGGTAGTTTGCTTAAGGTCGTTCATGAGAATAAACCAGGGCTTAAGCTAATAGGAATCGATATGAATGAAGATATGATAGAGATTGCCAGAAAGGATATACCTGATGGCAAGTTTTTTGTGGATACTCTTCCTATCATTGATAAGTCAGTGGATACCAGCAATGCTGCCATTAACTTAAGCAGCGTTCTTCATGAGGTATATAGCTATTGTAGTGATGAACAGATAAAGGCGTTTTGGGACGCACTTAATAATACAGGTTGCAAGTATATTATTATACGAGATATGCTTTGCAATGTGCATGGAGATATAAGTAGCCCACAGGACGTTGATAGAGTTAGAACTAGAAAAGAGTATGCCGGTCCGTTAAAGGATTTTGAAGAGGTATGGGGTGGCATAGAAGATAAGCGTAATCTCATTCATTTCCTTTTAAAGTATCGTTATAGACTGAACTGGGACCGAGAGGTACGAGAGAATTATTTACCACTTGATGAAACGTTACTTCTTAGCCAGTTAAATCTTGATAAATACGAAATAGTTAAGAAGGAGCTATTCGTTCTTCCGTTTATTAGTAAAAATGTTAAGGATACCTTTGAGATTGAGTTAAAGGATACTACACACATAAAACTAATACTAAAGAGAAAGAAAGTATAATAAGTGCATAATAAAAAGCCGTGACGTGGGTCACGGCTTTATTGTATATAAAGCGCTTATTGCTATTTAACAAAGTATTTACGATATTCAGTAGGAGAGCAGCCTCTATATTCTTTGAATACGCGGTTAAATGTTGATATACTCTTGAATCCTGCTTTATAAGCAATTTCAGTAATAGGAATAGTACTGTCAGCAAGAAGGGCTTGAGCCTGCTTTATACGCTGAATAGTTACATATTCTACGAAATTGATCTTAGTAGCCTTTTTGAAAAGTTTGGAGAAGTAGCATTCGCTGAAACCAACATAATCAGCAACCTCTTTAAGGCTAAGTGTCTGTTCACAGTTATCTATAATATAATTGCAGGCTACCATAACCTTCTGGAAGTAGCTGGCAGTTTCAGATTTGTCCTCAACCTCAACAACCATATTGTTTCTTATATATGTACCAAATGCAATAAACATTTCATACATAGAAATCATGGCTTCAACACCCCAGAATGGCTTGTCTTCCTGCTTAGCTGATATCATCATCTTTATATGAACAAAAAGATGCTCTGAAAGCTCAGGATGCTCATCCATCTTTATATGATGAAAAGTCCTAAAAAGAGGAATGTACTGGGCGAAGTCCTGAAGCTCATTTAGCTGATTGCCAGAAAATTGAAGACCAATTAATTGTTGATCGTCATTGTCTGAAATGGAATGAATCTCACCAGACCAGGCAAATACAACATCACCAGGATTCATTATATATACTTCCTGATTAACCTGGACCTTTGGATTCTTTGTTACTTCAGCATCAGCTGGGAGAGCAAGTATCTCAACAAAACGATGCCAGTGCAGTGGGAAATTGGTTGCAAATAAATGAGGTAAGATAATATTTGGATTTTGTTCTAGTAAATGACCTTGGAAAAAGGCCTGTTCATCTTTCTTTTTCATCAATTGTCCATCCTTTCTAAAATACAGAATAAAAAAATGAGCAGTTTCAGTCAATATAAACGCCAACATAAGACAAAAAGTAGTAGACAAACGGTAAAAATTGAATAGTAAACAAAGAAATGAGTATTATAATAGGATTTTGTACATAAGGTAATAAAAAGAATGACAGAATTTGACACATAATCGTATGTGTACGTAAGAATTAAGAGGTTTTGTATTATGAGTAATAAAAATGGAACAGATATGACAACAGGTAGTCCAACTAGGCATATTTTGCTTTTTGCGATACCGCTTCTTATAGGAAATCTTTTCCAGCAGTTTTACAATATTATAGATTCGTTAGTAGTAGGTAACTATGTTGGGCCCAATGCGGTTGCGGCCGTTGGTACCTGTGGATCAACAAACTTCTTATTTTTTTCACTGGCAGCTGGACTTGCTACAGGTATAGGAGTAATAGTTGCTCAATATTTTGGAATGGGCAATGAGTCAGGCGTTCGTAAGGCAATAGCCAATGCAGGTTATGTGCTTATATCCACATCGCTAGTAGTTAGTGTACTGGGATATATATTTGCCGAAAAGGTTCTACTAATACTTCAAACACCAGAAACAATTCTTCCAGATGCCACCATTTATCTTAAGGTATCTTGCGTTGGTATAGTAATGGTATCACTTTACAACGGGGTATCATGTATATTACGAGCACTTGGTGATTCAAAGACACCTCTATATTTTCTTATATTATCAAGCATCGTTAATATAGTACTTGATCTTTTGTTTGTAAGATCGTATGGCATGGGAGTATTTGGCGTTGGACTTGCAACTGTTATTTCTCAGGCTGTATCGGCAATAGCGTCACTTATATATGCATATTTCAAATTCCCATATTTTAAGCTAACATTGGAGCAGCTTAAACCAGACAGCGTACTCATCAAAAAGTCTTTTCAGATTGGTGTACCAGTTGCAGTTCAGAACTCAACTATAGCAATCTCATGTATGGTTCTTCAGGGAGTTGTTAATCAGTTTGGTGAGACTGTTATGGCTGCATATAGTATTACTGGACGTATTGAGCAGATTATCCATCAGCCATATGGTTCACTTGGTATAGCACTTACCAATTATTCAGGCCAGAATATGGGTGCTGGAAAGATAGACCGAGTTAAAGAAGGATACAGAAAGGCAGTAATTATGGTTATCGTATTTAGCCTTGCTATGCTTCCTATTGTTTATATATTTGGTTCCAATATAATTGGTGTATTCTTTGATGAGTCAGTAGAAAATGTTGCCGAGGTTATAGCTATTGGTACAAAGGCACTTAGAATTACATCACTTGCATATTTTGGACTTGGCATGATATATATACCTCGAGCTGTACTTAATGGTTGTGGTGATACTGGATTTGCCATGATTAATGGTATATGCGAGGTTGCATGTCGTATCCTTTATTCACAGATTTTCACACGTATAGCAATTTTCGGTTTCTGGGGTATATGGATTACAACAGCACTTACTTGGGTTACTACTGGAGTAGTATGTGTATATAGATATTTAAGTGGAAAGTGGAAGAGTAAGGCAATTACGGCGTAAAGCCATGATGAATAATATTTAGGGTAGAATTAAAGAAAAGTAAAGCCTGGGAGAAATCCCAGGCTTTTATATGTCATACTATGATAGTTATGAGCTAGGCAGGTGAACTAGATACTAGGGCACTTGTAACCTCTGTCAGGCGTGATAGCAGATGGTGTTATTTCAAAATAAATAACAGAATTCTGCTTGGCATCAAGATTGATGCTTATACCGCCATTTTGACTAGAAAGCCTGCATGATGTTATAAGAGGCTTGGCTGCACTTCTAAGAAGAGCGGCCTGACTATCTGTAAGACTTCTTGGCTCGCCAAGATCATGCCATATCTTAAGAGGATTACAGGTTTCCTCGTCAACAGTATGAGTTATCATACTACAGTCATTATCCATATCAATATTAAATGAAACAGGAAGAGTATCGCCACCATCTTCGAGTGGATTCCATATCACACCTTTTATGACAGCGCCGTCATAAGTGATGATGCTGTTTTTATCTCTATGAATACATTTTCCAGTAAGCTGCTTGAAGAACTTAAAGGTATAGAAGGTTGGCTTTGGAATACATCTATTAGCCACCATACCGAATCCACCGTGGAATGGTGCAAAAGGTACTCCACGCTCCTCGAATATATCACCAAAGGTCCAATATGAATAAGATGCATTATCATCCCCGAGCTGCGAGAGCTGTCTTGCTATATACGCAGCATTAAGATTGGTATCATGAATAACACAGTCAGGTGTATATGATGTGTTAAATTCAGTGATATGAATTGGAAGTCCCTTATAAGCATCAAAGGAATCCACAATGTTTCTTGTGGTATGAAGGTTGTCGAATTTTTCATCGGCATCTTCAAGTCTTGCGTAAGAGTAGTGCCCCTCCATTTTATGCTCTAGTGTGGTGTAATGGTGCCTTGTTACAAAATCGATGGCGAGCTTTTCCTTATCGCAGAAAAGCATGAACTCACGGATCCAACGTTCATCATCAACACCACATATAGCTGGACCACCAACTTTATAGCTTGGATTAAGGGCCTTGATGGCGTTGAAGGTGTATTTGAAAAGTTTGAAATACTCGTCCATATCAGCATCTTTCCAAAAGCCAGGAAGATTAGGCTCGTTCCATACCTCTATAGGCCAGGTAACAACTTCATCTTCTCCGTAACGCCCAGCAAGGTGAGTGAGAGTAGCACACACAAGATCACACCAGGCATCATAGCTTTTAGGTGGTGTTACATTACCCTTCCAGTAAAAGATTGCCTGCTTATCACTGCCAAGCTTTTTAGGCATGAAGCCAAGCTCAAGGAAAGGCTTTAAGCCAAGCTTTGTATATGAATCCATTACAAGATCAAGATATGTGAAGTTGTATTCCACATAAGTAGTTCCATCAACTTCATATTCGTGATAGATAGACATATCGTCGTGAAAAAGTCCATGCCCTCTAATATGAGAGAAGCCTATTTCACTTTGTACGAGCTCAAGCTGGTCAAGATACTCTTTTTGAAGAGCAAGCCCCATTCGGCCAGTACCAACACAATAGTCAACTTTATTATTAAAAGGTACTTCGCTAGCTAGTTTAACATTTATCATGGTTATCCCCCTTATTTTTTATTAATGATTTAATTATAGCTTTAGTGGTAGCAATTATCTATTCAGATATTGATTTATTCTGTTCAATTATTCTTGTTTATTGGTCGTAATCTTTCGAAATATATGTGATATTGCCTTGGTTATATTAGTTAATATAATTGATGCAATAAGTGACAGGGCAACTATTATTAAATAATAGATTATAGGTATGTGTATGAAACTAAGAATCGCAGGTTTAAAAAGAGCAACAAAATGAAGGTGCGAAAACCACATAAAGGTTGAGTAAGTACCAAGAAAACTGAGAGTCAGATTAATATATTTAAATGAAGTTAGGGTGAGAAGAACCAGGATCAGCACTGGTACCAGTATAAAGTCGAGTGTCGCATATGCTGGATTATCGCCGGATAATATCGAGCGTACTATAAATATAAGTACTAATGCTAGCAAAGCAAGTATGAAGCGTAGCGAGCTGTGGCCAGGTAATATTCTATTTATATTTTCGTAGATTCCATAGCGGCTAATAACATATCCCATAAGCATTACCATGGCAAAAGAAGGCATGATAAGCTGCTTGGCTGCATAAGCATACGATGCTAAATCGTGAGATGGGAGAATAATAGTAATAAATATAAATAATATGGTTATTGAAAGACCTGCATTTGCAATGATGGCTTTTAGGTGCCCTGTTTTATTACGAGATGCGAGCATATCGAAGAATAGGTGTATGACAGGAAATACAAAAAGCATAGTCATATAAAATGGCAGATACCAAACGCTTCCGTCATAGGTGGCTGCAGCATTCCATGAGCCAGGAAACATATGATTAATGGCAAGTAGATTGCGAAATATGTCCATAATACTAGCAAGTGAATGGGAATTAGTATTAGTCACATATTCTATGGGTGCCATGATAATAAAGGAAAACCAGTACATACCATACAAAGAAAGAATGTGCCTTACCGCGTAATTAAGAGCATGTTTAATAAAGCTTAGCGGCGAGGATAAAGAAGCACTTATGCGTGAATATGACTTATATAATGAATAACCTGTTAAGAAAGCAAAAATACCTACGCAGGTTTTGCAAAAATAAGCCAGCATAGCCATGAACCTTGGACTAATATAAGTCAGTCCCTCATAAGGAGCAATAGAGGATAGCAAAAAAAGGTGGTGGAATACCATGAATAAAATGGCCACGCCTTTTAAGGTCTTGGATTGTTCTTTGGTTATACCATTTATATTAGATACACTTTTATTTTCCATAGTGATTATATTTTATCATAACTGGAGCTTTATAAATAATAGTTCATAGTTTGTTAAAAAAGTTCCATTAAAATAGTAGCATTTTGTGGTTATAATGGCATATTATATATAATGTTTATTATATAAAGGGGAAAAGAGAACGTGGATAGTAATAATTTAAATAATCAGAATGATAATACAAATAACCAGACACCAAACGGAACCGTAAATATTAATGGTCAGGAGTTTAAGGTGTATTACCCAGATAAAGATGGGAATCCACAGCCACAACCAAGTCAAAATAATGTGCAGCCTCATGATAAAAAGTATATAAGCCCTGAGGATAATAAGAAGGCTAATATGCTATCAATTATTTCATTGGTATGTATGTTTGGTGTACCAACTGTAATGATGCTTCTTAAAGAATTAATATCATACATTGATTCTAGTATGTACGCTCCATTTATAGATGCAACAACTTCGATAAGCGGTGCGGCATTTATTGCAGCCATGACAATAATGATATTAGTAAGAGTGAAATATCCTAACAGTCTTTTTGGTAAGGTACTTATGTGGTTGTATATTGTTATAGTTGTACTAGGCATATTAGGCATAATTGCACTTTTGGTATTTATATATATGATGTGCAATATGTGCACTTCGATGGGATAGGCATGAATACTTCATTATATGATCAACTAATAGGATTAACTAAGATTCCGGGTGCTCGCGACCAGTGGCAGCAGTATAGAGATGAGCTGACTAATATTATTATAGAAGAATGTCATGGGGGCAGTCTTCTTATAGTTGGAGCTGGTGAGTGCAATGATATAAATGTAAGTGTTCTTAGTAAGAAATTTGATAGTATCACTCTTTTTGACAGAAGCTATGGTACGGATAATATTCCACACATAGAGGATGCGAATATTCCTATATCGTATGTATCAGGCGATATACTTGGAATATCTGACGATTCATATAGGAAACTGTGTGCTGATGTTCAGAATTATATTGCGCTTAATATGGATAGCTTTAGTATGAAGGCTTTGGCGGATAGATATCTTATGATTATAGAAGATATGTATAATAATGCCTGTCCTGATATTCCATTTACGTCTAATAGCTTTGATAATGTGGTATGTGTAGGCGTTCATTCTCAGGTCAACAATATGCTGGCGTGGATGTGGGATGCGTATGAAAGTGCACTGGGGCAGCAGGATGCAAGAGTGCATAAATATATATCTAGTGAGAACAATAGAATAATAAAGGCATTTAATGACCGCCTATTTGATATAACGAGAAAGCATATTATTATAGGGGCTGAGCAAGGCAGGACTGGTAGTGGCGGTGCCATAGAAGGTGCTCATCAGTGTATTCTTGATGTTCAGCAAAGAATTGGTGGCTATAGCTATGTGGATGTTAACCTGACATTAATAGATTGGCCATTTGATATTGAAAGAGACATAGTATATCAAATGCTAATTGCGTCCATAGCGGTATAGTAGAGTACTGGAATTAGTATGTTATGTTAATTAATATAATATATTGTGGACAAGATTATCAAATCAACAATATTTAGTGGATTCCGAGAGATAAATTTTGTATAATTTTATATGCAAAATAACTTGCATTTTATTAGGCGATAAACTATTATATAAAAAGTTAAGTCTAAGGGAGAAAAGACAATGAAGAATTGTATGGTACAAGAACTTCATAAGGGGACAGCATTTAAAGTGATGGGCACTGTTTCCATTTCTCTATTTGATTTATATTTGGTAGGTTAACTATTCATTATTTTATTAATGAATAGTTTTTTTTTGAGGAGGAGAAAAATGCC
>JAZRXF010000136.1:0-8325 GCA_045600085.1 Lachnospiraceae bacterium | reverse complement strand
CGTAGAATTATCACAAATACAAAGATGAATACTTGTTGTTACATGATGTGTTGCATGCATACGTAAAGATAAAAGGCCCTTACATATGTTTTTTTCGATAGAGGAAAAGCAGGTGCTATGTAAGGTACCTGCTTATTTTTTAGCAAACAGCAAGATAAAAAATAACAAGATAAATATTAAAAATTAGTCTTTAGAGATAAGACAACAAAACAAAAAAGAAAGATAAACAGAGATAAAAAATAAACACAGATATAAAGGAGATTTAATCATGGCAAACATTAAAACATCAGTAGAACAGCTTATAGGAAATACACCACTTTTAGAGTTAGTTAATTATGAGAAGAAATATGATCTAAAGGCTAGAATCCTTCTTAAGGTAGAGAGCGTTAATATCCTTGGAAGTCTTAAGGATAGAATAGCAGTAGCGATGATTGATGCGCTAGAGAGAGATACAGATATTCAGAAGGGGGATTACATCGTAGAGTCATCATCAGGTAATACAGCAATCGCTCTTGCAGCTATAGCTAGAAAAAGAGGATACAAGTTCTTAACAGTTGTAGCAGGTATGACTAAGGAAAGATATGACTTACTTAGAGCATATGGAGCAGAGATTCTTGATCTCGCGGATAACCCAGATCTTGCAGCAGATTTTGCTAATATCGCTGAGGACTACAGACTTCATGATTTACTTAGAGCTTACTTTAAAAAGCGCGGTGACGGTGATGGTAATAAGTACTACTTACTTGCACAGTGGGCCAATGAAGCTAACAGAAACATCCAGTACAGCACAACTGGTCAGGAGATTATAAGAGATACAGATGGCAAGGTTGATGTATTTGTAGCAGGTGCAGGTTCAGGCGGATCAATTAGTGGTATCTCCAAGGCGCTAAGAGAGGTCAATCCAGACCTCGAAGTAGTATTATTTGATCCACCAGCAGATGATCCAGATTCACTTGATGGTGTACATCATGTTACAGATATGCCATATTACTTCCTTCCAACATTCTTTGATGGTGTGAAGGTATATGACAAGTATGAGACTGTTACTAAGGAAGAGGCATACAGAGCATCGAACAAGGTTGCTATCGCAGAAGGCGCATTCTTTGGAGTATCAACAGGTGCTGCAGTTCACTTGGCAACACAGCTTGCAAAGAAGCCTGAATACGAAGGCAAGACAATAGTAGCAATCGCTTACGATGATGTACTTAAGTATCTTTCAACAGATCTTATCAATCCTAAGTATCAGGAGGACTAAAAGATGGCAACACTTATCAGACATAAATTCGCTGTTGGTAACAGCTATGACACATATGCACCAAAGAGCACATCAGAATACCTTGATGCAGCGCTTGAGGCAGAAAAGTATATTGCTCAGTATGAGAGAGAGACTAAGGATGGAATCTATTGGTCGATAGAAGAAACAGACAAGCCTAATCTATCACTTTTTGTAGGTACTACAGGTGATCTGTATTATTATCTCAAGCTCTATCAGGCACTTGGTAAAGATGAATACTTGGAAAAGGTAAAGAAGGGGGCAGACTATCTTACAAAGCATTGGCAGGACGATATCGTAGAAGGTAAGGAAGATATTCCTGGAGCATCTAAGGGTCTTTACTATGGTATTGGTGGTATAGGTCTTGTTCTCTTAGATATATATGATGAGACTAAGGAAGCGAAGTATCTTGCTACTGCAAAGGACATCGCAAAGTATTATAAGGATTATGCAAGCAAGGATGAGAATGGTATTTACTGGTCAAACAGCTCTGCTCTTTTCCTTGATGGTGGTACTATTCTTTTCTTACTTAAATTATACGAAGAAGAGAAATCAGATGAAATCTATGATCTTATCATAAGTGCTATTAAGCATTATCTTGCAGGTGGTATAAAGCATGATGATGGTGGCCTTGAATTTAACGGACTTAAGGGCTGGCTTAACTTTAGCCTTCCAAACTTTGAGTTTGGTTCAGCAGGTGCTGGATATTTATTAACTAAGATATATGAACTTACTAATGAGGAGCAGTACTTGGATGCAGCAAAGGCGTGTGCTATCTATTTAAAGAGTATTGCCATTAAA
This sequence comes from Lachnospiraceae bacterium, assembly GCA_045600085.1. Taxonomy (GTDB): domain Bacteria; phylum Bacillota; class Clostridia; order Lachnospirales; family Lachnospiraceae; genus NK4A136. The sequence goes on along the minus strand of JAZRXF010000136.1, from coordinate 6,251 downwards.
CAGGAGAAGGGATTCCTTGTTCCTTATAGAGTTGGACTTGATGAAGAGCCTATCTTTTATCTGAGCTCATGTCATGGTCCAGCCGGTACCTCTAGACTATTCTACAGGCTCTATAAACTTACCAATGACGATAAGTATCTTAAGGATATTGAGGAGCTTGTAGACGGTCTTGAGTCAACTGGAGCTCCTGAAAAGCAGTCAGTAGGTTTTTGGAACAACGTGTGCCTATGCTGCGGTAATGCAGGTCTTGTACAGTTTTTTACAGCATATTATCAGGCTAGTAAAAACGATAGATACAAAAAGTTTGCGCTTAGAGCAGGTAGTGTACTCCTTGGAGAGAAGGAGAAGAAGGCTGAAAAGATATCTCACTGGCCACTCGCATTTACAAGAGTCGAGCCTGAGACCATAACATCTCCTATCGGATACTACGATGGAGCTGCAGGAATCGGATCAGCATTATTACAGTTATATTTATCAGAGGAAGACAAATTCAATTGGGTCAGACTTATTGATGATCCATTTAATGAATAGAAAGTGTGTTATATGAGTATTAAAATCGCTAAGCCATTTAAAAAGAATACAGTAGAAGATTATATTAATGCTGCACTTGAGACAGAAAAGTGGATCAGTGAAAATGTGGTTGAAACGAAGAGTGGTATTGTCTGGAAGTTCAGTCCAGAAAGCGATAATTATAATGATGCACCTCTTACTCAGCAGAAGAGCTGGTATGGCGGTGCAGCTGGTATCGGATTCTTTTATCTAAGATTATATAAGGTGACTAAAGACGCCAAGTATCTTGAGGTAAGTGAGAAGGCAGCAGCCAATATTATTGCCTCGTACGAGGGTGCATCTTTATATGACGAGAAAGGCAAGGGAAGCCAGATAGGTATTGCCACAGGCTTCTATAACGGACCTGCTGGACAGGCATTTTTAGCCCAGCTTCTTTATGAAGAAACAGGTAAAGCTGAGTATAAAGAATTTGTGGACCTAGTCAATGCTGATATTTTCGATGCCATTACTGTTACTGGAGATACAGCCACATGGAGCGGAGCTCTTGGAATTATCTCAGATGGAGGACTTGTTCTATATCTTGCCGACCAGTATGAGCGTACAAAGGATGAAAAGATTGTAGATCTTCTTGCTAAGGTGGGTAATTATTATCTGACCAAAGAGGAAAAAGTTGGCGATGAAGGTAGCAGATATTACGCTATGAATACCGTAGACTTTGGTCTTGGTGAGAATGGTTATTTCCCTAATTTCTTCTATGGAACAGCTGGTACTGGCTATGTACTTGCCAAGGTTTATGAAGTAACAAAGGATGAGAGATTCCTTACAGCATCTAAAAATGCCGCTAAGTATGTTATCTCAGTATCTGATGTGAATGAAGATGGGACCGCGGCTCTTGCTTGCTACAACATTCCATACAAGCAGGATATATATTACCTGGGTATGTGTCAGGGACCTGTTGGATCAACAAGACTTTTCTACAAGCTTTATGAGCTTACAGGTGATGAGTTATACAAGCAGTGGGTGATTAAGCTTACTAATGGAATCATAGAAGCAGGTGCTCCTGCCAAGCATTCAGAAGGATACTGGCATACATACTGCTACTGCTGCGGCGCTGCAGGTATGCTTGAGCATTTCCTGCATGTATATCATTTCACAGGAGACAAGAAGTATTATGACTATGCTCTGGAATCAGCTGATGTGCTCCTTAGGGATTCATTTATCCTTGATGACAAGAGACGCTGGTATACAAGATGGACCAGATTACTACCTGGCGATGTAGAGAGCTATACAGGACTTTACCATGGTACAGCAGGATGTGCTTCATCATTAGTGGTACTATTTGCTGAATTAAATGGAATAAAGGATTTACCAGAGTTCCTAGAAAATCCGTTCTAAAGATTAGCTTATGACAGGTAGGTTTATGTCTATATAGTGGCAGACAATATATGAATTAGAAAAGTACTTTCATGTCTTATTATTGGATGAAAGTACTTTTTTTTGATAGCTTTAAATATATAAAGGCCATGATGATATAGGTAAAACCTATAACAGAAGATATTTTTTACATATTATACAGATAGAAGAACTTATATTAATATAATTGTATAACATACCAATAAAGTAGGTATTTAAAGCGTTAATGAGGATTAAGCTCGAAGCGCAGTTTAGTGAGATGAATGGGACATTATAATGAAAAATATATTATGCTTTGGTGATTCAAATACATGGGGATATAACCCAGTCAATAAGATGCGGTTTCCAGTGGGAATAAGATGGACAAGCCTGCTACAGAGCAAGCTTGAAAATAGAAGCATCAATATACTAGAGGAGGGCTTATGTGGCCGTACTACTATATTTGAGGATGCGACGAGGCCAGATCGAAAGGGAATCAATTCTCTTCCAGGTATTCTAAGTAAATATGACCAGATAGATTCAGTGATTCTTATGCTTGGTACCAATGATTGCAAAGCTTATAATCACAGTACTCCAGAAATGATAGCTGGAGGAATCGACAGATGTCTGGATGTCATCACAGAGTATGTTCCTGCTGACAAGATAATCGTAGTATCTCCAATATATCTTGGCGAAGATGTATGGAAGGAAGAGTATGATCCAGAGTTTGATATCAATTCTGTAAAGGTATCTAAAGGACTTAGGGAAGCATATGCCAGAGTGGCTAGAAAGAGAGGCGTTCATTTTATAGCAGCGTCTGATTACGTACAGCCAAGTGAGGAAGACCAGGAGCATATGAATGTGAAAGGTCATAGAGTATTAGCTTCAGTATTAAATAATTATATAAATGATAACCTTAAGGGCGTTGCCTAGGATTTTGAGAGGAGAGTACGATGGGAAGAGGAATTAATACACGATGTCTTCATCTTGAAGAGGATGAAGGAAAGATAAATCATTACGGTGCACTTAGCTATCCAATATATCAGACAGCAACCTATGAACATCCAGCTGTTGGACAAAGTACTGGATTTGATTACAGCAGACTTCAAAATCCAACAAGGCAGCAGCTTGAAAAGGTTGTAGCCGAGCTTGAACATGGTATAGATGCATTTGCACTTTCAACAGGCATGGCAGCTATATCACTTTTGATGGAGATATTTGAACCTGGTGATCATATTATTTCAGAATCTGATTTATATGGCGGCAGTATAAGATTATTCGATAATGTATCTAAAAAGAATCATTATGAAGTTACTTTTCATAATTGTTCTAAGGACGATATAGAGGCTAGCATAAAGGAGAATACAAAGGCAATATATATCGAGACACCTACTAACCCTATGATGAATGTTACTGATATTAGTAAGGTGGCAGATATAGCGAAAAGACATGGGCTTATTGTGATAGTAGATAATACTTTCCTTTCCCCATATTTTCAAAATCCATTAGATCTTGGTGCTGATGTGGTAATACACAGTGGGACCAAGTATCTTGGAGGACATAATGATACTTTAGCAGGTTTTATTGTTACTAATAATGAAGCGATACAGGAAAAATTACGTTTTCTTATCAAAACTACAGGTTACGGATTGGCGCCTTTTGACAGTTGGCTTATACTCCGTGGTATCAAGACACTTGGCGTGCGTATGGAGAGAGCCGGAAAGAACGCAGCTGAGCTTGCCTCTTGGCTAAAGAATCAGCCAATAATAAAAAAGGTATATTATCCTGGCTTACCAGAACATCCTGGCTATGAGATAATGAAGAAGCAGGCCAGAGGTTTTGGCGCAATGCTTACATTCGATGTGGATTCCAAAGAGCATGCATTAGCTATTTTGGAGAAGGTTAAAATGATTAAGTACGCTGAAAGTCTTGGCGGAGTTGAAACACTTCTTACTTATCCAACAACTCAGACTCATGCCGATGTACCAGAAGAGGTTAGACTTAAGAATGGTATAACTCCTAGCACACTTAGATTATCCGTTGGAATAGAGGACGCGGAAGATTTGATAGGAGAACTGACAGAAGTTTTTGGTGATTTATAACTTGGAAAAGTAAGATAGTATCTTTAAGTTATTGAATTTAGTTTCGATACATTGTATGTTTATTGGTGCAGAGTATTATAATAATGCTAAAAGTTACTGATTAGGCGGACTAAGTTATGAAGAAGAAAAATAGTTACATAGAGTTACTTAGATTTTTGATGTGTATAGTAATACTTATCCACCATTCCGGGTTTGTTCAGGATGAGGATGTTGTTATGATGTTTCCATTTGGAGCACTGGCGGCCGACTTTTTCTTTATGGTCACAGGATATTTTGCTTATGCTCATTTAATTGGAAAAGAGAAAGAGACTACAGGCACTAATACCATGAAGTACTGGATGAACTATACAGTCAGCAAGCTGAAAAGAGTGCTTCCTTTTGCGGCAGTGGGTATTGTTAGTATATATGCACTTGAATTCTTCTGGCTAAGAGAAGCTGATCCTATTATAGACAGAGTTCTTAGACTTCAAAATATGCCATTTGAGTTAACACTTAGTCCTATGCTTGGTGTTATTCCTATGACTCTATATGATCTTAGAAATGCGCCACTTTGGTTTTTATCAGCTATGTTCGTGGCACTTCCACTCTTAATGTATCTTGTGAGCAAGTACCGTGATGTGTTTATGCACTATGTAATATGGTTCCTTCCACCAATAGCGTTTTGCTGGATGGTAACCAATTATGATGGTGTATGTCCTTGGGCGCAGTACTCAGGCATAATATACTGTGGCGTAATACGAGCATTTGCTGATATGATGATGGGTGTAAGTATATATGTTGTAGCAAAGGCACTGGGAAACAAACTGAGCGAGGCTGATATAACAGTTAAGTTCCCGATAACCGTATGTGAACTTGGACTTCTTGCACTTATTGGTTATGAGATGCACAGAATGCTGGCTCCATATGACCAGATACTTGTTCTTTATCTGATTGCAATATTATTAATCATTGCATTTAGTGGAGCAAGTTATACATCCAAGATAAATAGTCGTTTTATTAACTATCTCGGAAAACTTAGTATGCCAATATACTGCATGCACTGGGGTGTATACCAGTACGTTGCCAAGTTCCTTAGAAGAAGCCTTGGCTACTGGGGAAGTGTTGGAGTAACATTTGCAATATGCGTTGTTCTTTCGGTTATATTGATGCTTATTATCGATGCTGTGGCTAAAAATATTGCTGCCAAAAAACTGGCATAAATATGTACTTTGGACATGGGCGCAAAGCGCAGTTTTATGTAAAGAATGGAGATTATTATGTCAGAATGTGTTTTTATGCGAAAAGATAAGGATGTTATGTCCACAGTGAAAGATTTGGCCTTACATGTATGCTCAGAACGTGGAGATAGTGATATCGCATGTAGCGAATTAAAGCAACATGATAAGACGGCTATTCTTTGTTTTGAGCAGTATTATTATAGAGTGAAAGGGTATGTTGCTGCTACGGTAGTTATTACAGAAGAAGATGATGAGATAGAGGCAATGATTGTTGTAGCAGGTGGCGGTGAAGGAATTCTGGGATTTAGCATGGGGGCTGAAAGCAACTATGCCAATCATTTTGTTAAAGTTCTGGAAAAGATAGGCTTTGAAAAACGTAATATTTAAAATATTATTCATTGTGATAAAAAGGGTGAAAAGTCATGATTTCTTGACTTTTCACCCTTTTTACATCTATAATATAGGATTGTATGAGTATGCGTTTTATTATTATATAAAAGCGTGGAGGTTTACAATGGTTAAGAGTATGACTGGCTTTGGTCGTCATGAATTAGAAGAGAATAATCGTCGATTTACTGTTGAAATAAAAGCAGTTAATCATAGATATTTGGATCTTAATATTAAGATGCCTAAGAAGCTCAATTCCTTTGAGGCTGCTATTAGAAATGTACTTAAGGAATATGCTGAGCGTGGTAAAATTGATTTATTCGTTACTTACGAGGATCTTTCTGAAGAGAACGTTACTATCAAGTACAACAGAGATGTGGCTGCCACATATCTTAATTACCTTCGTGAGATGCAGACAGAGTTTATGCTTGATGATGATATAAGAGTTTCCACTCTTTCAAGATACCCAGAGGTATTTACAATGGAAGAGGTTGAAGTTGACGAAGACGAGATATGGAAGTCTCTCGAGAAGACACTTCGTGGTGCTCTTGAGAAGTTTGTTGCGTCAAGAGAGGTTGAGGGTGAGAATCTTAAGAATGATATGATTGATAAGCTCGATAATCTTTTATCAGTTGTTGATTTT
>JAZRXF010000135.1:0-11982 GCA_045600085.1 Lachnospiraceae bacterium | reverse complement strand
CTTGAGAAGAAGTTTAAGCGAATAGTTGACTAATGAAAGTGAAGTAAATGAAGAAACCTTTAATCATAATAGGCGGTCCAACTGCCTCGGGAAAATCAGATATAGGTGTTAGACTGGCCAAAGCAATTGGTGGTGAAATTATTTCTGCCGACTCTATGCAGGTTTACAGACGTATGGATATAGGAACTGCTAAGGTTACTGCAGAAGAGATGGATGGAGTTAAGCACTATGGCATCGATGTACTTGATCCTTCAGAGGATTTTAATGTCACATTCTTTAAGGATATGGCTGAAAATGCCAGTAATGAAATATATAAAGCAGGTAAAATACCAATCATAGTTGGTGGTACAGGCTTTTATATTCAAGCATTTTTGTATGATATTGCATTTGATGAAGCTGGTGATAGCAGTAGTGATGAAACAATAAGAAACGAGCTTCAGAATATTGCAAATGAAAAAGGCGCAGAATATCTTCATTCCATGTTAAAAGAAGTTGATGAGAAGGCTGCAGAGGCTATTCATCCTAATAATGTGAAAAGAGTAATCAGAGCTATAGAATATTATAGACTTACAAATAGTAAAATATCAGAGCATAATGAGGAGCAAAGTGCCAAGGAATCACCGTATAATTATATATATTTTGCCCTCACCGATAATCGCGATATTTTATATGAGCGTATTGATAAACGTGTGGACAAAATGGTTGGTCTTGGACTTGTCGATGAAGTGAAAAGATTAAAGGCAGAAGGACTAACTAGGGATATGGTATCTATGCAAGGGATTGGATATAAGGAAATCCTTGATTATCTTGACGGAAAAATCACACAAGATGAAGCTCTCGATATCATTAAAAGAGAATCGAGAAGATATGCCAAAAGGCAGCTCACGTGGCTTAGAAGAGAGAAACAGGTTGTATGGCTTGACCGTGAAGAGCTTGGAAGTACCGATGCGATACTCGAGTATATGTTAGATTATATAAAATCAGTAAACTTTAATATTTAGGCAAAATGTGATAAAATAGTAGCGATTTTTTATAAATAAGTGCAAACAAAGCGAGGATTAGTAACGTGAACGCATTTGGAATAGATCTTGGAACCAATAATATTAAGATTTATAACGGTATAAGCGATTCTTTCTTTTTAGAGAAAAATATGATTGCCATAGAAGGCCGTGATACACTTCTTGCTTATGGCGATTCTGCTTTTGAAATGTATGAAAAAGCACCTGATAATATTACAATATCATATCCATTATGCAATGGTGTAATTGCTGATATTGGTAATATGCAGACATTATTAAAATATTTTATTAACGATTTATTTAAGGGATCTGTTAAGCCTGCTGATTATTATATTGCAGTACCTACTGATATTACTGATGTAGAGAAAAGAGCCTTTTATGAACTTATCAAGGATGCCAATATTAAGGCCAAGAATGTATATGTTGTAGACAAGGCAGTGGCTGATGGCCTTGGCATGGATATTGATGTCAAGACAAGCCAGGGTGTACTTGTTGTTAATATTGGTTATGATACCACAGAGATTTCAATCCTTTCTCTTGGAGGTATTGTTGTATCCAAGCTTATTAAGATTGGTGGCAAGAACTTTGATGAAGCCATTAAACAGGCTGTTCGTAAGGAGCATAAGCTTGTTATTGGTTCGAAAACCTCAGAAAAGGTGAAATATGCCATATATGATATGGAAACTACAGGTAAAAATGCTGTGGTATATGGACGTGATATTGTATCTGGACTTCCAGTAGAAAAGGCAGTATCAGTTGATTTAGTTTATGATTGTCTTCGTGAGATGTTTATGACAATAGTTGATAATGTTAAGGTTATCCTTGAACGTACTCCGCCAGAGCTTGGTGCAGATATTTACAGAAATGGTATCTTCCTTAGCGGAGGTGCCTCTCAGATTGATTATTTTGCCCAAATGCTTGAAAATGAGACAGGACTTACTGTCAATGTGGATGAAGAGCCTATGGCCACAGTGATTAAGGGAATTTCAACTATTATTAAAGAGCAGAAGTACAATTCACTTGCATATAGTATTGATGCTTAATATGTACGATTAGTTTAGAGGGAAGCAATGAGCCCTGTTGTAAAGAAGAAGCCTGAAAAACAAAAATTACCAAGTAAATACGTTTTACTTATATATACTTTTATAGCGTTCTTATTGATGGCTATTACCTTTTCGGGGATGATACCAGATAGTTTTCTAAGGAACTCCTTTGGTGCTGTTATTGTTCCATTTCAAAGAGGTATAGCAAGTGTTACCATGGCGCTTACAGACGCTGCAACAAAGAAAGCTTCTATTGAGATGCTTAATGCTGAAAACATGGAGCTTAGAGCAAGGATCGAAGAGCTTGAAGAGGAGAATACTCTTCTTATGCAGGATAAGTATGAACTTTCCAGTCTTCGTGACCTGTATGCACTTGATAATACTTATACTGATTATGAAAAGATAGGCGCGAGAGTAATATCATGGGATGCCAATAACTGGTTTAGTTCATTTACTATTGATAAGGGAACCAGGGACGGCATTGAGATTGATATGAATGTTATAGCTGCTGGTGGCCTCGTTGGTAGAGTTACTGAAGTGGGATATAACTGGTCCAAGGTAACCTCTATTATTGAGGATAATGTTAATGTTAGCTCATGTATTCTTCATACCCAGGACAATCTTATTGTTTCTGGTGGCATTGATATGTATGACAAGGGCTATTTATCATTTTCACAGCTTGTTGATACAACTGGATCAGTTGAGACAGGAGATAAGGTTGTTACCTCCTATATTAGTGATAAATATTTACCAGGAATTCTCATAGGCTATATTGCTACTATGGAGAACGATTCCAACCATATTACAAGATCAGGTCTTATTACACCTGTCGTTGATTTTTCGCATTTATCTGAGGTACTTATTATAACTAAAACCAAGGATACTTTAGAACAATAGATTTATGAAAAAGACTATTATTAGTATATTAACAGTATTAGTACTGTTTTTGTTACAAACCAGCATATTCCATTATTTATCCATTAAGGGAGTAGTGCCTAATCTGCTTCTAATAGCAGTGTGTGCCTATGGCTTCCTTCGTGGTGAGACAGAGGGAATCATAGCTGGTTTTTTCTGTGGTCTTCTTATGGACGTTTTCTATGCTGATACTATAGGTCTTCATTCACTTGAATATATGTATATTGGATTTTTTAATGGAATGCTCAATCGTTTCTATGTTGAGGATACAGTAAAACTTCCCGTTTTTTGCATTGGATTAAGCGATTTGGCTCTTTCTTTTCTAACTTACTTTCTTCGATTTGTATTGCAGGGAAAGTTCAATTTTGCCTATTACAGTTTGAATATTATCCTTCCAGAATTTATATATACAATGGTTGTATGTATATTACTGTATCCAGCCCTTCTTTTTATAGAGCATAAGGTGATTCCTTTCACGTTCAGAAAGGAGGAGCAGGATGTTATTTGATTTAAAGGATCGATTCTTTAATTTTATAACCGACAGAACAGTTCTTCTTTACGTGGCAATTCTGGTGCTTTCATCAGTTTTATTTAGAACAATTTTTCAGCTTCAGATTGTTGATGGACAGATGTATCTTGATAACTTCACACTTAGTATAGAGAAGGAACTTGATATTCCAGCTTCAAGAGGCTGCATTTATGATAGAAACGGTGTTTTATTAGCCTATAACGACCTGGCCTACAGTGTCACAATTACTGATACTATTGAGTCGGGAAAGCATAAGAACGAAACACTTAATAATATTATCTTTAATATGAATAATATTATTAAGTCACACGGTGATGATATTGAGTGTGATTTTGGTATATATCTTGATGAAAATGACAACTATATGTTTAGTCAGGAAGGAACAGCTCAGCTAAGATTCCTTGCAGATGTATATGGACATACATCAACTTCGGATCTTAAATATGCTGAGAAAACAGCCAATCCAGATGAAGTAATAGCTTATCTTGGCGGCGAGAAAAAGTTTGGTGTTGGTGGATATCTTGAAGGTGAAAAAGGCGATGTATTTGCCTATGCTATGGGTTATACAAAGGAAGATGTCCTTGATATTGTACGAGTACGATATAACCTAAGTCTTAATGGATATCAAAAGTATATTGCTACAACTGTTAGTACTCAGATTAACGAGCGAACTGCAGCAGCTATCATGGAAAATAGCGATATATTAGATGGAGTTAAAATAGAAGAGCAATCAATTAGAAAGTACAATGATGCAGTGTATTTTGCACCTTTTATGGGATATGTAGGTAAGATATCACCTGCAGAATATGCTGAGTATAGTGCGACTAATCCTGATTATTCAACTATTGATGTGGTTGGTAAGACAGGTATTGAGTACTCTATGGAAAGTAACCTTCAGGGAATTAAAGGGAAGGAAACAGTATTCGTAGATAATCTTGGTCGTATCAAGGAAGTGACTGATGTTGTGTTACCTACAGCAGGTAATGATGTATATCTAACAATAGATGCTGAACTTCAAAAAGCAATGTACGACCTTCTTGAACAAAAGATTGCTGGTATTATTGTTGCAAAGCTAAAGAATGTTAAGGAAGTTGATGAAGAAGGTAGAAATCCTTCAATCCCAATCTATGATGTTTATTATGCATGCTTTAACAATAATCTCATTGATGTTAATAGACTAACCAAGCCATATGCTAGTGATGTAGAGCAGAGCGTTGGAAATGCAATTGAACTAAAAAAACAGGCAGTAATAGCGTCTCTTGAGGATGAGCTTCGTAATGGTAATAGAGCGTATAACTCACTTAGTAAGGAATATCAGGTATATGAGTCATTTATAGTTAATATGCTTGCGTCCTATAACTACGGTCTTATTATGAACGATAAGATTGATACAACTGATGAGACTTATATTAACTGGAAAATAAATGAAACCATAGGTGTTAGAGAGTATCTTAACTATGCCATAGCAATGCAGTGGATTGATATTAGTAAGCTGGATATTCTTGACGAGTATGCTGATTCATCGGAAATATATGATGCTCTAGTGGATTATATTATTGCCAAGTTAAATACCAATGGTGAATTTACCAAGAAGGTCATTAAATATATGATTCTTGGTGACAGTATATCGCCTAGAAGTATTTGTCAGATATTGTGGGAGCAGGATGTAATTCAAATCGATAGTAGCTATGTGACAAGTCTTAAGAGTGGTAGTATATCTTCTTATGATTTTATGACTTATTTGATAGAGAATCTTAAACTTACACCTGCGCAGCTTGGACTTGAACCTTGTTCAGGCTCAATGGTTATAACAGATTGCAATACAGGAGAGGTACTGGCTCTTGTTTCGTATCCAGGATATGACAACAATAGATTGGCCAATACTGCCGATACTGCATATCTGGCAGCGCTTAATGCAGACCTTAGTAAGCCGTTATGGAATTATGCAACTCAGCAGAAGACTGCTCCAGGTTCTATTTTTAAGATGGTTTCGGCAACTGCTGGAGTTATGGAAGGCGTTATAAACACAGACTCCCTGATTACATGTACAGGTACCTTCGAAAAGTTAAATGGTACTATTCATAAGTGTCACGTATATCCAGGATCTCATGGGTCACTGGCAGTATCAAATGCTATAAGACATTCTTGTAACTGCTTCTTTTATGAAGTGGGTTATAGACTTGCTTATGATGGTACGGGATATAGCGATACCTATGGTATTGAGCGTCTTGCGAAGTATGCAGATCTATACGGACTAAGTGAGAAATCGGGCGTTGAAATAGCTGAGTCAGAGCCTCAGGTTTCCAATCAGTATCCTGTTCCTTCTGCTATTGGACAGGGTACCAACTCTTATACGACTGTTGGACTCGCGAGATATACAACAGCCCTTGCTAATGGTGGTACTGTATTTAATCTTAGTATGATTAATAGAGTGGTTGATACTAATAACAACGCATTATATGAATATACACCTAGCATACGTAATACAGTGGATCTTCCAGATAGCTTGTGGGATTCAATTCATGTTGGAATGAGAGGAGTGGTACAGAACAAGTATTACTTCAATTCAATTGATATTGAAACAGCAGGTAAGACTGGTACAGCACAGGAGGCAACAAATAAAGCCAATCATGCGTTGTTTGTGGGATATGCTCCTTACAATAACCCAACCATGACAGTAGCTATTCGTATTGCCAATGGATATACATCAGATTATGCTGCCCAGGTAGCACTTGATGTATACAAGTATTACTTTAATCTGGCTAATGAAGAGGATATTCTTACAGGTACAGCTTCACAGGTTACGGGTACTATTGGTGGAGATTAATTTATGAAGATTAAGTATGAACTTAAAAATTATGATATAAAGCTGATTATAATGCTGATAGCCATTACTACCATTGGTATTTTGGCTATTGGTTCGGCCAAGGCTAGTGTTCAGCCCAAGCAGATAGTAGGTTTTCTTTTTGGATTGTTTATCATGATACTTTTATCATTTTTCAATTATTCAAGTATACTGAAACTGTATTGGCCAATGTATATAGGCAATATGATATTACTTTTATTAGTTCAGTTTTTTGGTGATTCAAGTAATAATGCTCAGCGATGGGTAGAAATAGCAGGTATACGATTTCAGCCATCTGAGACAGCAAAAATATTATTGATACTTTTTTATGCTCAGTTTATAATGAAACGTGAAGAAAAACTGAATTCTTTAGGCAATTTGTTTAAGTGCGCTGTACTACTTGCACCACCATGGATTCTCATAGAAGAACAGCCGGATTTGTCGACTAGTATTATTATTCTGATACTTTTCGCAGTAGTAATGTACATCGGTGGACTTAGCCATAAGATTATAATAGGTTTTTTGTCTGTTGTTATTCCTGCACTTGTTATATTTTTGTTTATAGCACTTCAGCCTGATTCCACACTTCTCAAGGATTATCAGGTTAACCGAATTAAATCATGGATTAATCCGGAAAAGTACGCACTTACGACAGCGTATCAGACCAGAAATTCCAAGATAGCCATAGGCTCGGGACAGCTATGGGGAAAAGGACTCAATAACAACGAAGTAGGTTCAGTTAAGAATGGTAACTATATATCGGAGCCACAGACAGACTTTATCTTTGCTATTATAGGTGAGGAAATGGGTTTTGTGGGCTGCAGTATTGTTATAGTACTTCTTATGCTGATATCAGCCGAATGTTTTAATATAGGGCGGTATGCTAAGGACCTGGCGGGAAAGATTATATGCTGCGGTATGGGCGCGCTGGTACTGTTCCAAAGCTTTATTAATATTTCGGTTACAACAGGAGTACTTCCCAATACAGGACTTCCGTTACCATTTGTTAGTTATGGACTTACCAGTCTTGTGTCGCTTTATATCGGAATGGGATTTGTATTAAACGTAGGACTACAAAAGGTGGTACCTCGTAATTTAATGTAATATATTGTTTTAAGAAAGGGAGTTACGTTATGAACATCGCACTTATTGCACATGATGCCAAGAAAAAGCTTATGCAGAATTTTTGCATTGCCTACAGACAGATACTTTCAAAGCATGAAGTATATGCTACTGGTACAACAGGGCGTCTGATAGAAGAAGTAACTAATCTTAATATTCATAAATATTTGGCAGGAGGACTTGGTGGATCACAGCAGATTGGTATCCAGATTGAGCACAATCAGATTGACCTTGTAATATTCCTTCGTGATCCTCTTAATCCAAAGACTCATGAGATGGATGCCAATACTATTACAAGACTTTGTGATATTCACAATATTCCTATGGCAACCAATCTTGCTTCGGCAGAATTATTAATTAAATCCCTTGAAAGAGGAGAGCTTGAGTGGCGTGAAATGTATAAATAAATTGAAGACAATTTCATACATTTTATGGGGTGTCCTTGGATGTTTTTTACTCACTGCATGTGGGAAAAAGGAATATCAGGCTCAGTATGGTATGTTTGATAGTAACAGTAGTTATTCTATTGGCGAGTCGTCGACTTCGGCTCATAATGCCAAGCTTTTTGCATCTGATATATGTGCTACTGATGTTGATATTACCTCAACAAGCACAATCAACAAGGATTATGTATACGCTGCTGCAGTGTATAATCTTGAAAGCAAGGAAACACTGTATTCTTATAATGCAGAAGAGAGAGTCAATCCTGCATCGCTTACCAAGATAATGACAGCTATCATCGTTCTAGAAAATACATCACTTGATGATGTTGTTACAATTGGTGATGTAACCATTAAAGAAGGTGGAGCCCAGCTTTTTAAGCTAAAAGAAGGCGACAAGATTACTGTACGTGATCTTTTATGTGTAAGTACTATTTATTCTGGCAATGATGCCTCATTAGCTCTGGCTAATTACGTGGCCGGAAGCGAAGCAGCATTTGCAGAATTAATGAATGAGAAGGCGAAAGAACTAGGTGCTACTCATACTAATTTTGTGAATTGTAATGGCCTTACTGATGAGAATCACTATACATCAGCACATGATCTTTATCTTATGTTTGCTGAAGCCATGAAGTATCCAGAATTTGTTACGATTATGAATACTGCTTCCATGGAGATCAATTATTCATCGGCTGAAGGTGAGTACATTTCTAAGACTATTACGACTACTGATAAATACCTAACAGGTGAGTTTGCTGCTCCTAACAGCATAGTTGTCCTTGGTGGTAAAACTGGTAGTACCAATGCTGCACGTAAGTGCCTTATGATATATGGGACAGACGCTTCGCAGACACCTTATATAGCAGTGATTATGGGGGCTGAGGATGAACCTACGTTATACCATATGATGACAAATTTAGTTGATGATGTTTGTAGTAAATGACATATAAATATTGTTAGACTACGTTATATATATATTGTATAATCATAGTAGTAAAAGCTAAGCTATTAGCTTAATATAGCTTGTTTGGAGGGTTACGCTATGATACAACTTATTGTGGGCAATGAAGGAACCGGTAAGACAGCGAAGCTGCTTGATAAGGTTAACGAAGAGATTAAAGAAGCAAAGGGAAGTTTTGTTTATCTAGACAAAAATCAAAAGCATATGTTTGAGCTTAACAACAAGGTTAGACTCATTGATGTGTCTCAGTTTGATTTTGATACTGTAGATGAATTCTACGGATTTGTATGTGGTATCATTTCGCAGGATTATGATATCGAAAAGATGTATTTTGATAACTTCCTCAAAATAGGTAATGTTATTGATCTGTATGACGCTCTTAAGAAATTTGGAGCACTTGGTGAGAAACATAAGATTGATATGACATTTAGTATCGCCAAAGATCAGAGCAATATTCCGGCAGACTTTAAGTCAGACATAATTGTTGCTTTATAATCAATAGAAACTGTGCCCCGGCTAAGCTGGGGCATATTTTAAGTTTAGAGTGTATGTGGAGAATTTATAATTAATGAGTTCTGGTAATGTAAAGCTTAAGCGAATCAATTATCCGATGATTATGCTCATCATATTTTTGATTTACACTGCTTATGTAGCTTTTTCTTATTTCAACAAAAAATCCATATTCTCATATGAGGTTCGAACAGGTTCTCTTGCGAAGTCCAATATTTATCAGGGTGTTGCTATCCGAGATGAGGAGATAGTTTCATCCATTGATACTGGATATGTAGAGTATTTTGCAAGAGAGGGGGAGCACGTAGGAATAGGCGACCTCATTTATTCTGTTGATGAGAGTGGTGTTATGACAGGTCTCATTAATAGTGAATCTGGTGGTGAAAATTCACTTTCCAACGACGATCTTGCAGAACTTAAAAATGAAATAGCCAAGTTCAGTTCTGTTTATAATAATACAGAATATAGCAGAACTTATGATTTTTTGTATTCCATGAATGGAATGGTTTTAAAGCTTGCCAATGCCAATATGCTTGAAGAGATAAGCAAGGCCAATGCCACATCGGATTCGGTTAAGCTATGCCGTGCTGAGAAAACAGGTTACGTTGTTTATAACGTGGATGGCATGGAATCTTTATCAGTTAATGGAATCAATGAACTTACCTTTGATACAACAGAGTATAAGAAAGAGCAGCTTCTTAGCGCCAGCCTTATCGATGAAGGTAGCGATGCTTATAAGCTTATAACCAGTGAAAACTGGTCCATTGCTATTAAACTTGATAATGAAAGGGCCGCTGAGCTTGCCGATGAAGGATATGTTAAGGTCCGTTTCCTTGAGGATCAGCGTGAACTGAGTGGTAAGATTGACGTATACCAGGTACTTGATAACTTCTATGGTGTATTGTCGTTCAATTCATCTGTTTTAGCATATTGCACGGAAAGATATATTGATATAGAAATCATTACAGAAGAGGAAAAGGGACTTAAGATTCCTGTGTCTTCAGTTGTATATAAAGAGTTTTATCTTGTGCCCGAAGAACTGGCCATAGAAGAGGGTGAGGAAAACAGTATGTATTTCCTGCGTAAGGTATTTAAGGAAGATGGTACACTTACGGCCGAGCGAATTAATTTACATGTATATGCTTTTGAGGATGGTTATTATTATATAGATGATCAGGCTCTTGAGATAGGTGATTATCTATTGTATTCAGATATGACTGAGTATCCAGTAGCCACTAAAGGTCAGCTGGTTGGTGTATACAACATGAACATGGGCTATGCGGATTTTAGACGTATAAAGAAACTTTATGAGAATGAAGAATATGCCATCGTTGAGTCCAATACTGTATATGGACTTAGAGAGTATGACTATATAGTTCTTGATAGTACAACAGTTGCTGAGGGTGGCTTTGTCTATGAATAGAACCAATTAACTTGCAGTAGTTATTCATAAAAATAACCATATTGTCGCAGTAATTACTTGGCATTGCAGCCTTCGTAAACTGCGACTAATATGAACATTTTTCTTCATAAACTGCAAGTAAATTGCTAGACATTTTATCGGAGATAAAATGTCATAATTAGATTTTAATTATTGTGAGATGAAATATATTAAGGATAAATCTTTATATATACAAACAAAATAATAGGAATAAAAAAATGAGTGTGATTGAAGATAATATAAAAGAGGTTATAGGTGATATTGAAGAGGCGAAAAAGAGACAGAAGGTTCAGGCTGATTCAAAGCTTATAGCGGTTAGTAAAACAAAGCCAGTAGAGGATCTTCGCGATGCATACGCGGCAGGTATGCGTGATTTTGGAGAGAACAAGGTCCAGGAGATTATGGATAAGATACCAGAACTTCCTAATGATATAAGATGGCATATGATTGGACATCTTCAGACCAACAAGGTTAAATATCTTATGGGAAAAGTATATCTTATTCATAGTGTGGACACTCTTAAGCTTGCGGAAGAGATTTCAAAGCAGTCCATAAAGAACAATCTTACAACAGATATTCTTATTGAAATTAATGTCGCTGGTGAGGATAGTAAGTTTGGTACAAGTGATATGGAGGCCAATCTTGAAATGATTAAGTCCATCTCAGAACTTGATAATATACGTGTGCGTGGACTTATGACTGTTGCTCCTATGACCAATGATGCCGAGAGCAATAGACCATATTTTAAACAACTTCGTGAATTTGCATATGGACCAGCAAGAGCTTATATTGACGGAGAACCAGTGCTTTCTATGGGCATGAGCGGTGACTATAAGGTGGCTGTAGAAGAGGGAGCTACTTATGTTAGAGTTGGTAGCAAGATTTTTGGCCAGAGATACTACAATATTTAATCTAGATTGTGCAAATTGGTGGAACTCCCATATCATAATAGTAAAATAGTAAAAATAATATAAAAAACTTGTTGACATAATACTTTTTTGGTTACATAATATAACTATGGTAAACTATACTATGGATAGTTTGGGATTATGTGAGATAAAAGGAGTACAGCAATGGGTGCAATTGATAAGTTTTTAACAAATCTTAATCTTGGCGGTGGTGACTCAGCTGATGATTATTATGATGATTATGATGAG
>JAZRXF010000134.1:0-3698 GCA_045600085.1 Lachnospiraceae bacterium | reverse complement strand
CCGCCAGCGTTCATCCTGAGCCAGGATCAAACTCTCTAAAAAAAGTTTGTTGCCTGCTTTCATAATTTCTTATGATGAAGCTAGCTAATTTTGTTTCCTAAAATTTACTGATTTAGGTTCGTTCTCTGAAAAAATTCAGTTCGAATCTTTCGATTCGTTTTGGAATGTTTTCAGGGTTGCATTACTGTTTATTTTTCAAGGTTCTATTTTGTTTTTGACTTGATTTTCATCAAGTGCGTCGCTCCGACGCAACGTAGATTATATTATCACGCTCATTTTGTCTTGTCAACAAGTTTTTTTATTTTTTTCAAAAACTTTTTTTGATGTTGACTAACGGAGAAAGAGGGATTCGAACCCTCGCGCCGGTTGCCCGACCTACACCCTTAGCAGGGGCGCCTCTTCGGCCTCTTGAGTATTTCTCCTAAGATTCCAATTACAAATTTGTCTCTATTTAATTAAGCACTTTTTTGCGAGTGCTTTGTTAGTATACTAGGGATTTTTTTCATTGTCAATACTATTTTTAGTATGTTTGATGTTCTTTTTTTCTTCTATATATAATAGAAGAAGTTATGTAAATCTATCCTATGAATTTTGAAGTGAAAGTTCCTCTTCTATTGCCTTGACAATACGCTCTCTAACCATGTCAGCTATTTCCTGACCTTTCATTTCCTTATACTCTTCGTATGGAATTGGCTCAAGATATTTTACTGTAGCAGATACAGGCTTAATGCCCTTCTCATCAAATACTTTAAATGAATCAATGAGTGCAACTGGAACTATTGGGCACTTAGCCTTCTGCGCTGCTTTAAAGCTTCCACCCTTAAACGAGCCAACATTATTGCCATCCCTACTTCTTGTTCCCTCTGCAAAGATAACAAAGTTTCTACCTGCAGATACCTGATTAGCCACTTCACCTATTATTTTCATGGACTGACGTATATCTGACCTGTCCATAACAAGAGATCCTATTGCTTTTATAAGATCCTTGAACATAATAAGATTTTCTGCTTCCTTTTTAACTACAAATGCAAGCTCCCTTGGTGACGAAGCGTACATCATGATAACATCGAATATTCCCTGATGATTTGGATATACTATAAAACCATCTTTCTCTGGGAGATTTTCTAGTCCCTTGTAATTGGCTTTGATTCGGCCATACTTAACAACTCTTGAGGAACCCTCATGAAGTTCCTTACTCATTCTCTTAAAGTCTCTGTTCTTTTCCTTTGCGAGAAACTTGAATGTAAAAAAGTAATAAATAGACCATGGTAGCATTCTAAATACTATGAAAATGATTCTTTGCATATACTCACCCTACTCTTTCAATAATAAAAAACACTGTTATTTTCTATACTGCTCTACAGCGGTCTCATACAGATTATTGCCAAGACTGTCAATAACTACTACTACTGGGAAGTTCTCCACTTCAAGTTTTCTTATCGCTTCTGTCCCAAGATCATCATATGCAATAACTTCCGATGACTTAATGGCCTTAGACAAGATGGCACCTGCTCCACCTACGGCTGCAAAATATACTGCACCATTTCTAGTAATACCATCAATAACAGCCTGACTTCTCTTACCCTTACCAATCATACCGCGAAGTCCAAGGTCCAGAAGTGATGGTGCATACTTGTCCATTCTACTTGCTGTTGTAGGACCTGCCGATCCTATAGGACGTCCCTCTCTTGCTGGTGAAGGTCCCATATAATAGATAATATTGCTTTCCATATCCATGGGAAGCTTTTCTCCACGCTCTAGTGCTTCGTACATTCTTTTGTGAGCAGCATCACGTGCTGTATATATTGTTCCATTAATATACACATAATCGCCTGCTCTTAATCCTACTGCATCCTCTTTTGATATAGGTGCATTAATATATTTATCCATAACAATTCCATGCCTTTCTTCTATATAACTATATATAACTACAGCTCTCTTACGCTATGTCTATTAACATGACAGCATATATTAACCGCCACTGGGAGACCCGCTATATGTGTTGGATATGTATTTATATTTACCGCAAAAGCAGTTGTTGTTCCACCAAGTCCACCAGGTCCAATACCTGATGCATTAATTTTCTCTAACAATTCTATTTCCATATCTTTAATATATGGAATATCGGAATGCTGGTTTACTGGTCTTGTTAATGCTTCCTTGGCCATAATCGCACATTTTTCAAATGTACCGCCAACGCCAACCCCAACTACCATTGGAGGACAAGCATTAGGACCCGCATCCTTAACTGCTGTAAGGATTGCATTCTTGATACCTTCAACTCCATCAGCTGGTTTAAGCATAAACACTCTACTCATATTTTCACTACCAAAGCCCTTTGGCGCCAGTGTAAGATGAAGCTTGTCACCTGCAACTACCTGGTAGTGAATGACTGCTGGTGTATTGTCCTTGGTATTCTCACGGTCTATTGGACATTTAACAACTGATTTTCTAAGATAACCCTCTGTATATCCAAGAGATACCCCCTTGTTGATAGCATCCTCTAAAAGTCCGCCTTCTATATGAACATCCTGACCTATCTTAACAAAAAGCACTGCCATTCCTGTATCTTGGCAAATAGGTATCTGATCAGCTCCCGCAATTTCAAGATTCTCCTCAAGCTGAGAAAGAATCTGTTTTCCAACTGGAGATTCCTCTGTTTCCCTAGCCTTAACAAGAGCTTCCTTCATATCAGGAGTAAGGTAATGACACGCCTCATAACACATTTCCTTAACTGCTGCTGTGATTTCTTCACAATTAATTGTTCTCATGATTAACTCCTTTATCAATATAGTATATATAGATAAAAAACCCCCGTTAGCTATTAACGGGGGATAAAATAACTATTTTAACTGCTTATCTTAATCTCTCAAATACTACAACAACCTGGCTTGTCTTTGCTGAGAAACCTGTCATAGAAATCTTATGATTAGCAGCTTCTCTAGAAGTAATAGACTTAACATGCCATCCCGCTGAAGCATATCTGTTAAGCATCATCTGGAATGACTCAAACTGTGTAAGGCTTGCGCCCATGTTGTCTGCGTCTGTAAGTACTTCAGGAACTATTTCAACAGCATACTCATATCTTGGACAAGATATCTTAGTTAGCTTAGAATCAATGGACTGAAGCTTATCAAGAATACTTGCCTGTGTAAGTCTGTCAAGATCCTGCTCTTCAGCAT
This sequence comes from Lachnospiraceae bacterium, assembly GCA_045600085.1. Lineage (GTDB taxonomy): Bacteria > Bacillota > Clostridia > Lachnospirales > Lachnospiraceae > NK4A136. Next base: position 516 of record JAZRXF010000134.1, on the reverse strand, counting down.
CCTCGAGTAAATCCTCAACGATTTCTCTACGCTTTCTAACACATACTGTATCAGAATACTCTGAACTTTCTAATACGTACTGCTTAGCCTGATTGAGATTGTCTGGACGACGAGCAAAGCCCTTCTCATCAAGATACTCTAAAGCAACTTTCTGAATGTTCTCTTCTGTCTTCTCTAATCCATAATCAATAACTTCTTCAATCTCATTGACATATGAAGTATCGAAGCTACTGCTCTTTTTAATGATATTATACAGAATATTATTTGTATTAATCATCGTAACCAGCCTCCCAATAAAAATATTCCCCTTTGCGAGCCCTCACAAATACGCTACAGGCGCTCACTCTAAAATAAATACTAGCATAGAAGCCTTAATATATCAAGTATTGTCTATGCCTATAGATTATTAATCCATGCCTATTTGGCCTTCATGACGAAGCACCATAGCCGAATGTCTTGGTAACGTAACACTAACCTTACCACCCACCAGCTTGTACTCTGCTGGAGTATCATCAT
>JAZRXF010000133.1:0-8674 GCA_045600085.1 Lachnospiraceae bacterium | reverse complement strand
ACCATTAATATCCCTTTTTACCTGCTCTAATCTTTTTTCTGATTCATTCATAATACAAACTAAAAATAGGCCGCCTTACAAAGGCGGCCCTTAAAATCTAATAATAAATATTAGTTGTTGATGAACTTATCCTCTTCATTGTTCCAGCTGTAGAGTGATCTTACTTCCTCACCAACCTTCTCAGAGATATGCTCTGAAGCAAGCTTTCTCATAGCCTTGAAGTGAACCTGACGACCTGCTGGTGACATATCAAGTAAGAACTCCTTAGCAAATGTACCATCCTGGATATCAGAAAGGATCTTCTTCATAGCCTTCTTTGTACCTTCTGTGATGATCTTAGGACCTGTGATGTAATCACCGTACTCAGCTGTGTTAGAGATTGAGTATCTCATTCCTGCGAAACCTGACTGGTAAATAAGGTCTACAATAAGCTTCATCTCGTGGATACACTCGAAGTAAGCATTTCTTGGATCATAACCAGCCTCAACAAGTGTCTCGAAACCAGCCTGCATAAGTGCACAAACACCACCACAAAGAACAGCCTGCTCACCGAAGAGGTCTGTCTCTGTCTCTGTACGGAAGTTAGTCTCAAGTACACCAGCTCTAGCTCCACCAATTGCAAGAGCGTAAGCAAGTGCCTTATCAAGTGCCTTACCTGTAGCATCCTGATGAACAGCTACGAGACAAGGAACACCCTTACCAGCCTGGTACTCTGAACGTACTGTATGACCTGGTCCCTTAGGAGCAATCATTGTAACGTCAACATCCTTTGGAGGATTGATACAACCAAAGTGAATATTGAAACCGTGAGCAAACATAAGCATGTTACCAGCCTCAAGGTTTGGCTCGATGTCCTTCTTGTACATATCAGCCTGGAGCTCATCATTGATAAGAATCATGATAACGTCAGCCTTCTTAGCTGCCTCTGCTGCTGTATAAACTTCAAATCCCTGCTTTACAGCCTTATCCCAGCTCTTTGATCCTTCATAAAGACCGATGATAACATTGCATCCTGACTCCTTAGCGTTAAGAGCGTGTGCATGTCCCTGGCTACCGTAGCCAATAACTGCGATTGTCTTACCTTCAAGTTCTGCAAGGTTACAATCTTCCTGGTAATAAATCTTATTAGCCATTTTTAATTTCCTCCTAGAAACCTAAATATAAATATAATAATAAGCTATTAGCATTATGCTGCTAGCAAATTGCACGAATAAAATACTGATGAATATTAATCATCAAGCCATACAACATCGCCATCGCCTCGTGAAAGTCCTGTAAGACCTGTACGAGCAAGCTCTAAAATGTTGTATCCATCAATCATTGTAAGGAATGATTCAATTTTAGATGTGTTACCTGTTATTTCAAAAATCATACTGTTAGGCTGTACGTCAACTGCTTTACACTTGAAAAGGTTGGCTACAGCAATGATACTCTGTCTGTTCTCTGGAGTAACCTCAACCTTAACAAGACAAAGCTCATAAAATACTGATGCTTCTGGCTCAAGAACCTTGATGCTACGAACATCAACAAGCTTTTCAACCTGCTTTTCAATCTGCTCGAGAACATCCTCATCACCTGAAGCTACGATTGTGATACGTGAGTATCTTGGATCAGCTGTAACACCAGCTGTAATACTTTCTATGTTATAACCTCTTCTGGAAAAAAGGCCTGAAATACGGCTAAGTGCACCAGAAGTATTATCTGCTAATAACTGAAATACTTTTTTATTCATGATAAGTCTAACCTTTACTATCTAAATATACCAAAAATATGTTACCACATTATTGTTAAAAGTCAATTGACCACCTTGTTTTTATTCACACTTACCAAGTGCAAGTGTTCCAGTTCTTGCAACCTCTGCAATACTTACTTCATTGAGCATACTAATCATAAGCTTGATTTTTTCTGGTGTATCACATATCTGAATCATCATCTGATTTTTACTCATATCAACAATCTGAGCATTCATAATCTCACATGTCTCCATGATATCTCTACGATTATTCTTATTGTACTTAACCTTGATAAGCATTAGCTCTCTTGTGATAGCCTGATTCTGTTCAAATGTCTTAACCTTGATGACGTCAAGCTTCTTGTTAAGCTGCTTCTCTATCTGTTCAAGGAGCTGTGGAGTTCCTGAAGATACGATAGTCATAACAGAAACATCCTTATCATCAGTTTCACCTACAGCAAGTGAATCAATATTGAAGCATCTACGAGCAAATAATCCTGCAACTTTGTTGAGTACACCGCTTCTATTTTCTACTAATACAGAGAATATTCTATTCATATCCGGCTCCTCCTTATACAAGATCCATTGGATCAATGAGTACTTCCATGAGGTACGACTCATCCTTTGCAAGGAATTCCTCAATAGCACCATCGATTTCTTTATCATTAGATACCCTGACAAACTTCATATCATAGGCTGATACAAGCTTCTCAAGATCTGGACTACCATCAAGATCAACAACACTGTACTTATCTTTGTATGTAAAGTGCTGATACTGACGTACCATTCCAAGATAGTTATTCTTAAGAACAACAATCTTGACATTGGCTCCGTGCTGACGCATAGTAGCAAGCTCCATCATGGACATCTGGAAAGAACCATCTCCACATACAGCTATTACCTGGCTCTTTGGCTTGGCAAGCTTGGCCCCCATAGCTGCTGGTATAGAATAGCCCATAGTTCCCATACCACCACTTGTAAGGAATCGACCATTCTTAACGATATGATACTTACATGACCATATCTGATTCTGTCCAACGTCCGCAACATATACAGCATCATCCTTCATCTTCTCTGAAAGCTTGGTAATAAGAAGGGCTGGATCAACGAAGCCTGGATGCTTGTCTCTTTTAATAGCCATCTCCTTCTTGTAACCATCAAGAGTCTTAATCCATTTACTAAAGTCGCCATCCATCTCATATTCAAGAAGGTCTGTTAATATACTCTTGGCATCGCCAACGATAGGAATATTAGGTCCTGCGTTCTTACCAATCTCGGCAGAATCAACATCAATATGTACAAGTACTGTATTCTCAGTAATTGTCTCAGTCTTATTAACCGCTCTGTCCGCAACTCTCGCACCAATCATAATAATGAGATCAGCTTCCTTCATGGCTCTGTTAGCCCATGGGAAACCGTTATTACCAACCATACCATAATATAACGGATTGTCTGATGACATCGCACTGATACCCATCATTGTAGAAACGACTGGTATCTGAAATTCTGCAACAAGCTCACGAAGTTCCTTCTGAGCATGGCTAAGAAGGATACCACCACCTGCACAAATAAGTGGCTTCTTGGCTGTCTCAAGCTCTTTTATAACCTTCTTAATCTGAAGAGCATTACCCTTAATAGTAGGCTTATATGTACGAAGCTTGATCTCAGCAGGATATTCGAAATCACGTATTGCTGCATTCTGAATATCAAATGGTATATCAATAAGAACTGGACCCTTACGGCCAGTATTGGCAATATAAAAAGCTTCCTTGAAAACTCTAGGTATATCCTTAACATCCTTAACAAGATAGCTATACTTTACAAAAGACTCTACTGCTCCAGTAATATCAGCCTCCTGGAATACATCGCTACCAAGCTGATCTGTCTTAACCTGACCTGTAATACATACAAGTGGAATACTATCAGCAAAAGCTGTAGCAACACCTGTAATAAGGTTGGTTGCACCAGGACCAGAAGTGACGGCGCAGACACCTACCTTACCAGTAACTCTAGCATAACCACTTGCTGCATGAGCTGCATTCTGTTCGGTACGTATAAGTATTGTTTTAATACTGGAATCAACTATACTGTCATAAAATGGACATATAGCAACTCCTGGATATCCAAATACATATTCAACCTTTTCTTTTTCAAGGCATTTAATTATCGCATCTGCTCCATTCATAAATATCTGCTCCTTATATATAAAGTTACATCAAAACGATTGACATAATTACAGTGAAAAAGTATATATTTCAACTAGTTTAATATACTATATTTTAAGGATTCACGCAATACAAAGGGCGTAGGCTTGAATAATTATCTTAATTATGCTAAATTGAAAGACGTGATTTACATAATATATTTATAAGGGTGGAATATGAATACTAGAATATATAAACAACTGACAGTAACTCTTCTTCTGGCTCTTACTTTTATGGTAATGACCGCCTGTACAAAGCAGCAGCCCGATGATGATAAGGCCATATACAAAGCTGAGCTTACTGAATATTACAATCAGATTAATACTACCAGCGTTTCTATTAATAATATAGACGTGAGTCAGCCTGGTGGTCCTGCTCTTCTACTTAGCTATCTTGATTCTATGCAGCAATCCTTTAATAGCCTTGCTAATATGAATATACCGTCAAGATACGAGCCACTTAAGCCAGTAACACAGGAAGCCAATGAAGCTTTTGCTCAGGCCAATCTCATTTATCATGAAATATACGCCGGTGAAAATCTTGAAAACTTCGACGCTGATAAAGCTATAGTAGCTGCAACATACTATCAGGAAGCCATGAACAAGCTGGTTCAGCTTGGTAAATCAATTATGGCTGATGAAAATCCTGGCTCAGCTAGCGTTAATAATTCTATAAGTGCTAACAACTAATAAATAAAGCATATTCTAAAGGATAACTCCTCCTAGAATATGCTTTTTATTTTTATATTCTCTTTTATTAGTCAACTATTTATCTTCTATATTATTCTCTATATTATTTTCAATGTTTTCTTCTATATTATTGTCATCCGTATCATCATCTACCATCTCAACATCTTTTCCTGATGATACAGCCTGCTTAATCTTATCGATAAGTTCGCTATAAGTTGTAGACTTGAATATTGGGTATACCTTGAGAAACCTTGACTCAAGATCAACAAACTTATTGTTAACACCCTTCATCTTAACTACAAGTCTTTTACCACTTCTGACTATACGGAATTTATCAAGCTTCTTTTTCTTTTCATTAAGTGTATCAAGCTTACCATCCACATAGTTATCCCACGCGTCGTATATTTCCTTACATTTCCTATTAAGATTGCACATACTAATAGTAGTAAATACAGCGTCGCAAAGGAAGAAAATCCATATACCGCATGCAAGATAAAACTGAACTCGTGATGGAATCATTGACACATAGCTTAGTGTGTGTGGATGTAATACTTTAATCATAAACAGTATGGCTATACCAAAGAAAATACCTGATATAACACTTATTCGCCCGTTGATATTAAGTGGATAATAGCTATAATCCCAGTATCTTGCATGAAACAGCTTCTCGAGGGTATAACTGGTAACGTACTCAACAAGACAAGTAACCAGCGCTGATAAAAAGAAAATTTTAAATGGACTATCAATACCCTGAAGCAGGTAGGCACTAAATAGTGGAACCACAGCGTATATTGGGCAATATGGGCCAATAAAACAGCCTCTGTTCATGAACTTTCCCTGCTCAGCCAATGAGAACACAGTGGATTCATAGAACCAGCCGATAAAGGCATATACAATCATGCAAAGTGTGAGTGTTGGGAACGTCATCCCCATAAATCTAAAATATGATAAAGAGAAGCTAGTCTCTGGCAAAGTACTTGATAAAATCATTTCTTAATCCTTCCATATACCGTTTCTTTCATGGCGCATAGCTTGTCAGCTGCGCATAATATCTTGCCCTCTCTAGACCTTGGGAACCTTGGCGTAAGTGGGAACATATGATGCTTAATCATATCTCGCTCTGTCGCTGATAAATTGTAATCCATCTTGGCATTTTTTAGTGCCTTTCCTGGATGGGTATAACCATGTATCGAATTGGCCCATGATTTCTCATGCCAGTCATATAAAAAATAATCATGAAGAAGTGCGCCCCTTATAAGCTCTGCCTCATTAATCTCTATTCCAAGCTTGTATGACATATAATAAGCTGTATATGCCACATTAACGCAATGATCCATAACCGATGTGGTACCATGCATCATATATTTTTTATTATCCTTGAACCTTGGTCCTTCACAGGTTTCTTTGTATATCTTCCAAAAGAGCTGTTCCTTGTCCTCTGGTAATCTTCCGCTCATATTAAACCTTCTTTATATTATTTGTGAAGAATATCAACTGTATGTGCAGCAGCACCTATCATATCCTGACGCTCCGCAATACTCTCCACATATTTAACAAATATATCAAATTCTTCATCGGACATATTTTTAAGTACTGGCCTGATATAGTTGGCTGGGCCATCAGGAGTAATAAGCTTGATGCGCTTAAGGCCACAGCTGTCATTCATACTATTGATATCATCCACTGAAACAAAATCGTATAAATCCTCTTCCTTAGAATGACAATGGAAACTCTCATCGAGCCTATAACCATTGTAGCAATCTAGTAAATGCTCTTCCTTCAGGGCATACATCACTATGCCATAATCATTCATAAGATATGCAACCATCAGTATACCATCTGGCTTCATGACACGCTTCGCTTCTGACAAGGCCTGCAGCTTCTCCTCACAGGAAAATAGATGATACATAGGTCCAAATAACAGAACAATATCAAAGCTATCCGATGGATACTTCTTAAGATTGAGCGCATTCCCTTGCCTAGCCTTAATCTTATCGCACTTTTGCTTCATACGCATAAGGTTATGCTTGACGAGCTCTACTGCCGATACATCATAGCCATCCATAGCTAACGGCACAGAGTATGCACCCGTTCCAGCTCCTATATCCAAAATAGATACGCTGCTATTTGGAATATTTATGGAACCAGTATCCTTAATTCGTTTCGCCTTTATAACCTCTATCATCTCGTTTATATATTTCAAGGTTATAATATGCTCAACCTGTCCATGTCTCGACTGAAGCCTTTTATCCTCATTAAATTTGTTGTAATGTTCTTCGATTATATTCATACGGTGACAAGTATACCATAGTAGAATATTATAAACAAATCATATTAAACCAATCAGTCAGTGCTCCCTGATATCTCTTTTCCTCTATCTGCTGTAAAGCTGTATCGGCATATTGTTTCTGATACTAGCTTTAATCCACTACCTGTATTTTCCATACAGCAGCTTCTAATCAAAAATATATTTCTTAGAATCGAAAAATACGATAACTATTTATCAGATAGGTTATCGTATTCATTACAAATTTATCCAATATTTATTTCTTCAATAACACAGGTGTGCTTTTTATTATCGCCGTCTGCATCATAGTTAATACCTACTAAAAGTATTTTATCTGTATATCCTTCTAATGCTCCATGATATTTTTTCTCTTTTATCTGTCCGATAGCCGAATCTGCATCCTTATTATATTTAAGCTCTACTACCATGGCTGGTCTTCTGCCTGCATTTGATCTTGGTATAAATACAAAATCAGCAAAGCCCTTTCCAGCTGGCATCTCACGAACTATATTGTAATACGCTGGTGCTGTGAAATATGCCATCGTAAGTACGCAGCTAAGCGAATTCTCATCATTATATTTAAGGACTGATGTATATGTATCATGGGCCAATTCTATTATCTCGGCCACCTTTTCAGCATTGCCATCTATAGTTGCCATCAGCAATTCATCACATCTTGAAATAACCCTTGATATCTCACTCCACGCCCCGGTTTTCAAAGCCATTTGAAAAGCTTTAGAAACTTCATAATTAGGAACATACGCTGATTTCCTATCAGCGTCATAACCTAGGTATCCTAGATGTATTAATGCCGTAAGTGCATCATCTTTTGAATATATATTATTTAAATCATTTTGAAAACTTTCTGGTTCAACCATTGCCTTACCACCAGCAAGCATACTCATGATATCATCTTTTAGTCCTTCATAATTCATGGTTATAAAGGTATTAATAGATGCAAAGGATGATGTATTTTTCCAGTAGGAATCAAGATCATGATCCATCATAGCCTGTACCACAGAATTAGGATTATACATATGCATTCCGTCAATTAAATAACCATTATACCAGGCTTTAGTGGATTCGAAATCCATATCAAACCTTTTACATAGACCTTTGACCTCATCCTCTGTAAATCCATAAAACTCTGTTATAGGTCTAGACTTAAGCATTGTATACTCTCTAAAATTATTAAGAGCTGACTCATCCTTTATTTTCTTAATAGGTAATATTCCAGTAATATACGCAAGTGCTAAAAATGACTTGGACTCTTCTGATTTAAATAAAGAATGTAGGAACTGAAGATATTTATGCACTAGGTTACTATCTTCACTGTTTCTAATCACACAGTCCCACTCATCTATAATGATTACAAATGGTATATTTGTTTTCTTATATACATCATAAAATAATGAATATAGCTCTTTTGTATAATCTAAAGTATCAGCAAAATCACTCTTCAAATCTTCACATACTAACTTGTGAACATACTCAACCAAATCCTCTTTATGAAAATCCCATGCCGATGATATATCAAGATGAATCACATTATACTGATTCATATACTTTCTATAATCTTCACTTTTAGCGATCTCAGTATCATCAAAAAGATTAGAAGAATCACTACCTCTGCTATAATAGGCATCTATCATTCCTGCAGCATGTGATTTACCAAATCGTCTGGCATGGCTTAAGGCTACATATCTGCTATTTGTTCCTAAAAGTCCATTTAGATAATTCAAAAGACCTGTTTTATCCACAT
>JAZRXF010000132.1:0-5588 GCA_045600085.1 Lachnospiraceae bacterium | reverse complement strand
ATGGAACATTATGGGATTCAACTGAAGTAGTAGCTAACGCATGGAGTAAGGCTGCCTTAGAATCAGGCTTTACTATTATAACTAATATAACTGCAGACAGGCTAAAGAAAGAATTTGGCCTTCCAATGGATGTCATCGCAGATCATATATTTACAGATATTCCAGAAAAGGAAAAGAAAACTGTGATACTAGAAAGCTGCTGTGTTTACGAGCATGACTTCCTTGTAGAAAATACAAAAGATATAACATTTCCTAATATAAAAGAAGAATTATTTAATCTTTCAAAGAAATACAATCTCTATATCGTAAGCAATTGTCAAAAAGGATACATAGAACTAGTATGCGATAAAATAGGAATTAGTGAAATAATAAAAGATCACCTTTGCTTTGGTGATAACGATAAGCAAAAAGGTGATAATATTCTGGAAGTTATTAATAGAAATAACTTAAATAAAGATGAGACTGTTTATCTTGGTGATATATTGGGAGATAAACTTGCATCTGACTATGCTGGCATAGAATTTATCCACGCTGCATATGGATTTGGAGAAGTTCCTGAAGCAAAGTACAAGATAAATAACATTACTGAGCTTGATAATTGTCTAAGTAAAATCTAATTCAAGATTTATAAAAAAATATCCTAAATACAATGAATGTATAAAAAATAACCCTCAAAAAACCAATTCGCTTCGCTAAGAATTGATGTTTTTTGAGAGTTATTTTTTATTAATTAATTATAAGCACTATATATCAGATTGATTTACATCTGAACACGGTTCATGTACTTATCCCACTCAAAGATGGCCTTAGTAAACTTAACGCTAACCTGATAAGATACACCGCCCACGTTATCATATGCTTCCTTACTAGGAAACTCAAGATTAAGTGTGTATGAATAATTACCTTCTTCTGAATCAGGATTAGCATCCATAGCATAAAGATATGCACCACTACCACTCTTTAAAATTAATTTGAGAGCATCCTCATCCATAGGAGAATCATCAACTTCTTCTAAAAGCTTATTATTAGCATCATATCTCTTATATCCGTCTTTACATCCACCTGTAATCTTTCCATCTACAAGTCTTACAGTTGTTGTACCTGCATAGCTTTTTGTAAAATTCTCATTCTGTGAATTCTCAGGCTCTACTATAAGAGCTTCAAGTTCAAATGATATACCATCACCAAACTTAGCATTAAAAATCTGTGCATCCTGAAAATCAAAATTATAAATCTCATCAACTGCCTTAAAACCCATCGCGTAGCGCTCCTTTCGTTATTTACCTAAACAAAACTTCGAGAATATCTCATCAACAACATCTTCATTAATCTCTTCACCTATAATAAAACCAAGATGTTCATAAGCACTAGTTAAATCTATAGAAAAGAAATCCTCTGGCATACCGTCTGCAATACTGTTTCTTACCAGTGAAATACTGTGAAGTGCATCACGAAGTTCCTTAATTTGCCTTGTATTAGTTATAATAACATCATCATTAATATTGATGTTCTTATTAAAAAACATATTTTTAAGTGCCACTGAAAACTCATCAACACCTATATTTTCCTTGGCAGATATTCTTATAACACTGGTATCTTCACCAAGTATTTTCTTAAGATCCTCTTCTGTAGTAACTGTATCAAGATCTGATTTATTTAATAATACTATATAATTTCTTCCATTTAATAAATCAATGATATCATCATCGTTTTCATCAAGAGGAATAGAAGAATCTACCATATATAAAATAAGATCTGCTTCTTCAAGATGTTTTTTAGCTTTTTCAACACCTATTTTTTCTATTTCATCAGATGTTTCTCTGATACCTGCAGTATCATAAAGATGAAGAATCATATCACCAAGCTTAACAGATTCTTCAAGTACATCTCTAGTAGTACCAGCAGTACTGGTAACAATAGCTTTATCCTCACCAATTAATAAATTTAAAAAAGAAGACTTACCAGCATTAGGTTTACCAACAATAACAGAAGATATTCCATCTTTTCTTATTTTACCATTTTTAGAATTCTCTATTAATTTATTAATATTATTTTCTATATCAATAAGCTTCTCATCGAGACTTTCAGGATAACCTGATAAATCAAAATGCTCAGGATCATCAAGTGCCGACTCTATAAAAGCTATTTCATAAATAATCTTGCTTCTAAGCTCTTTTATCTCATCTAAAATATTACCCTTAAGCTGTTTTATAGAATTTTTTGCTGCAAAATCATTCTTAGAAGATATAAGATCCATTACTGCTTCTGCTTTTGATAAATCCATTTTCCCACTAAGAAATGCACGTTTTGTAAATTCACCAGGCTCAGCTAATCTTATTCCACAATTTAAAACAGCTTCCAATATTTTATTGGTAAGATAAATACCACCATGACAGTTAATTTCTATAGTATCTTCACCTGTATAGCTGTGTGGATTTCTCATAATACTAACAAGTACTTCATCTATCTCATTTCCACTCGAATTATCAACAATATAACCAAAATGCATAGTATGACTCTTCTGGTCAATAAGTTTTTTACCTGATTTTGAGCAAAAAATAGAATCAGCTACCTCTATAGCCTTATCACCACTTATTCGAATTATACTAATTCCAGCATCTGTCATGCCAGTAGCTATAGCAGCTATTGTATCATCGTACATAAATCACCAAAACCTAAAAAATATAAATATCATTAAAATGATACCTTATAATAAAATCCAATACAATTACAAATAAAAATAATCCTCAAAAAACATCAATTCTTAGCGAAGCGAATTGGTTTTTTGAGGATTATTTTTATTTAATACTTAATATTATTATTTCTTAAGTGTAATAACAACCTTTCTGTATGGTTCATCACCTTCTGAATGAGTTGTTACATATCTATCATTCTGGAGTGCAGAGTGAATAATACGTCTCTCATATGGATTCATTGGCTCAAGTGAAGCAGGTCTTCTAGTTCTCTTAACCTTGAATGCCATATTCTTAGCAAGATTCTCAAGTGTCTCTTTTCTTCTTGCACGGTAGTTCTCTGTATCAACCTTAACTCTTACATACTCTGATGTACCCTTGTTAATAACAAGTGATACAAGATACTGAAGAGAATCAAGTGTCTGACCACGTCTACCAATAAGAACTCCCATATCCTCGCCATCGATATTAACATTCATTGTATAATCTTCTGCAGAATATTCACATGTTACTTTAGCTGTAAGCTTCATAGCACCAAGTACATCTTCAAGAAACTTAATGGCATCAGCCTTCATTTTGTTAATATCTTCTTCAGGAATAACCTTAGTAACCTTAGCTTTCTTAGGCTCTTCTTCTTTTTCTTTCTTTTCTACAAATTTCTCTTCTTTTTTAACCTCCTTTTTCTCAGGAGCCTTCTCAGGAACTTTTTCTTCCTTAACTTCTTTTGTTTCAGGAGCCTTTACTTCTTCTACAGTTTCTTCCTTAATTCTAGCCTTGATAATAGCTGGCTTAGAACCAATACCCATGAAACCATTAGAACCTTCAAAGACAACTTCATAATCAAGTCTGTCACTTGGAACACCAAGAGAAGTACAAGCATTAGTTATACAATCATTAACTGTTTTAGCAGAAAATTCACTATATTCCATCTTCATTAATCTCCATTCTTATTATTTTTTTCATTGTACTGTTTTACCATAAATGCTTTTGAAGCAAGTGAACCTGCCTTGGCATTGCTGGCATTCTTATAATATTCTGTAGAATCCTTAACAAGAGCTTCTCTAGCTTTAGCATTATCTGCTCTCTTCTCTTCTATCTTTCTAGTATTAATTGTAGCATTGTTATTAATTTTCTCAGGTGGAAGACCCTGCTTAGCACGAAGGTTATTGATCTTCTCCATGTTCTTCTTAACAAGCTCATCAATATCAATCTTATCAATTTTCTTGTTAATAACTATCTGAGTAATTGTTCTAAATACAGCACCACAAATCCAGTAAATACCAATACCAACTGGTAATACAAATACAGTAGTAAGTGAGAAAATAGGCATAAACTTGTTCATGATTTCCATGGACTGAGCCATTGTATTTTCCTGACCATTAGGATTCTTAGGAATATCACGACCAACATTCATGATTTTAATATTAAGCCACTGAGTAAGAGCTGATATAACTGGAAGTAATATAACCATAACGATTATAAGCCAACTCTTTTCTGCTCCTCTTGCCCATTCACCACTTAAAATAAATGATGGTGAATCAGAAATATTAAGACCAAGAAATGAATTATACTCTCTAAGATTAACAAGTGATCTACTTACATCTTCTGTTAATTCACTATATTTTTCAGTTATTGAGAACCACTCTCCTGTACTTGCTCTATTTAAAATACTAACAAATACATTTTTAGTGTACTCTGGATCAACACTAAATGGTGTTTTATCTGGATTATAAAATTTTCTAAAATAAGCAGCAGAACTAAATGTTTTTAATAACTCACCAGTCTTATCAAGATTATAAAGCTTATCAACTAATGGGAAGAAAGCTGCTTTAACCTTAGGAACATAAGCTGGAATATTATTAATAATTCTATAAAGAGTCCAAATAAGTGGAATCTGAATAAGTGCAGGTAAACATGTACCAGCTGGACTAACTCCATACTTACCATATACAACCTGTGTTTCCTGATTCATCTTCATCATAGAATCCTGATCCTGCTTACCATTGTACTTGGCTCTTATTGCTTCAAGCTCAGGACCCATCTTAGACTGGAATTTTGAAAATTTTTGTTGCTTATAAGTAAGTGGTGATAACAATACATATACTACAAATGTGAATAATATAATTGTTATACCAAGGTTATGAATACCAACTAAATCAAAAAGGTAAAATACACCTTCAAGAAGTTTTCCAAGAAACCAGGCAAATGGTTTTAAAATACCTGTTTCCTGTGTTAATAACATATAATTACTAATCACGTTTTTTTAAACACCTCCGACTACGGAACAGGATCATATCCACCTTTTGAAAATGGATTACATCTGAGTATTCTCCACGCAGCAAGTAATCCACCTTTTAATGCACCATATTTTTCTATAGCCTGTAATCCATATTCAGAACAGGTAGGATAATATGGACACTTAGTGGATTTTAAAGGGGATAAATATTTCCTATATAATTTTATTAAAAATATAAATAATCTCTTTATCATAAATCGCAAATCTTAATAACAATCAGTTATAAATAAAATACATATTATAATAAGAAGAAACTCATTCACCAAGTAAGATATGGTGAAGTTTTGACAGATGCATTACAGCACTATCAATCTCATGAAAACCTGCACTACTAGCAGTATTTCTAGCTACAATTACTATGTCCAGACCACTACTGAACTTTTCTTCGCTTAGCCTGTAGCTTTCTCTAAGCAATCTTTTTAGGTGATGTCTCACCACACTGTTACCAACTTTTTTTGTAACTGTATATCCTATGCGATTGTATTCTAATTGATTTTCTAACACATACATAACCAGATATTTGTTGGCATAGGACTTACCAGAATCATAAACATTTTGAAATTGTAAATGATTTTTTAAAGTAATGGTATTTTTCATAA
>JAZRXF010000131.1:0-20636 GCA_045600085.1 Lachnospiraceae bacterium | reverse complement strand
TCTCAACATAACCAAGTACAAATACGAGTGTCTTTGTCTCGCCTGGGTTAAGTGTAATCTTCTTATAATGTGAAGCGATAGGAGCCCAACCATCAGCAAATGAATTTGTAGCCTCTCCTGCGATTACAGCCTGAGGATCATTAAATCCATTGTAGTGACCGATGAATGAATCTCTATCTGTATCATAACCATCGATTGTATCGTTTACTGAGTAGAATGCGTAGTGATTACGACGATCTCTGTATTCTGTCTTGTGATAGATAACGGAATCCTTGATCTCAACACGACCAGTAGAGAAGTTTCTCTGGAAGTTGTTGCTATCATCCTGAGCATCCCAGAGGCACCACTCTGCGAAAGAGAAGAGCTTGAATGACTTTGCAGCTGTTCCTTCATTAGTAAGAACGACCTGCTGAACCTCTCCATCATAATCCTGTGGAACGAGGAAAGTAACCTGTGCCTTAAGGTCATTCTTCTTACCTGTAATAATTGTATATCCCATACCATGACGACACTCGTAAGAGTCAAGTTCTGTCTTTACTGGAGACCATCCTGGGTTCCATATTGTGCCATTGTCATTGATATAGAAATAACGACCACCCATATCGATAGGTACGTTGTTATAACGATATCTTGTGATTCTTCGGAGTCTTGCGTCCTTGTAGAATGAGTAACCACCTGCTGTGTTAGAGATTAATGAGAAAAATCCCTGAGTACCAAGATAGTTAATCCATGGATATGGAGTTCTTGGTGAAGTGATAACGTATTCTCTGTTTGCGTCATCGAAATAACCGAATTTCATCTGTTTTTCTCCTTTTTATAATATATTGTGTTATATTCCTTAGCCCTTTCAAATCACAAGGGCATTTACCCTCAAATTATACAAAAACGAAGGGCAAATATCAAGGCGATTTGGCACTTTATGACACATTACGTAAAGCTTTGTACAATTATTTGCAACTTGAGTTTGATTAGTGGTAATATTTACCAAGAACAGGTATTTATATATGTGGAAAGTTGGATTATAAGGCGATAGGAAAGCTAAAAGTATGCGAAAATATGAATTAATTGCCCCCTGCCATTTTGGACTTGAGGCAGTGCTAAAAAAAGAAATATATGACCTTGGATATGATACTTCAGAAGTTACTGATGGCAGGATTACGTTTGAAGGTGATGAAGAGGCATTGGTAAGAGCTAATATTAACCTTAGAACAGCCGAGCGAGTGATGATCAAAATAGGCTCGTTTCACGCTGAGACCTTTGAAGAACTGTTTCAGGGGACAAAGAAACTTCCATGGGAAGAATATATTCCAGCAGATGGTAAGTTTTGGGTGACTAAGGCATCAAGCATTAAAAGTAAGCTGTTTTCTCCTTCAGATATTCAGTCAATCATGAAAAAAGCAATGGTCGAGCGAATGAAGGAAAAATATCACAAGGAGTGGTTTGATGAAACAGGTGAATCATTTCCTATCAGAGTATTTCTTTTAAAAGATGAAGTGACAGTTGCGCTTGATACTACAGGTGATTCTCTTCATAAGAGAGGGTACCGCAAGCTTACAGCCAAGGCTCCTATTGCTGAGAATCTTGCAGCAGCACTTATTATGCTTACTCCATGGCGAGGAGACAGAGTGCTTGTGGATCCTTTCTGTGGATCTGGCACATTCCCAATAGAAGCAGCGCTTATGGCGGCGAGTATTGCACCTGGTATGAATAGAAAATTCCAGGCCATGAACTGGAAACACCTTGTAGACCAGGCTTTATGGAAGGATGCTGTAGAGGAAGCCCGTGATAATATGGATTTATCAGTGGAAACAGATATACAGGGATTCGATCTTGATCCGGATATGGTACGTATATCAAGGGAGAATGCAAAGCTTGCAGGAGTGGATAAACTCATCCATTTTCAAGCAAGAGGTGTAGAAGCTTTATCACATCCTAAGAAATATGGTTTCATTATTACCAATCCACCTTATGGAGAACGACTGGAAGAAAAGGCAAATCTCCCAGCGCTTTATAGAACAATTGGTGATAGATATAAGAATCTCGATAGCTGGTCTATGTATCTTATTACTGCCTATGATAAGGCTGAAAATGATATAGGACGTAAAGCTGATAAAAATAGAAAGATTTATAATGGAATGATGAAAACATATTATTATCAGTTTATGGGACCTAAGCCTCCCAAAGCAGATAAGAAATAAATGTAATTTGACTACATATAATAAGGAAATAATTATGAAAAGTATAGTATTTGCTACAAGTAATCAGGACAAAGTTCGTGAGATTAAAGAGATGACTGCTGATAAAAATGTTCAGGTGTATTCTATTAAAGATGTTGGATTTGATGAAGATGTGGAAGAAACTGGTACAACATTTACTGAGAATGCAGTAATTAAGGCAAAAGCAGTTGCTGAATATATTTTGGCTAACAAGCCAGAATATACTAATACGATAGTTCTTGCAGATGATTCTGGTCTTGAGATAGATTATTATGATAAGGCTCCAGGAATCTACAGCCATAGATGGTTAGGAGAGCGTACTTATCCTCAGGCCATGCAGGATGTTATTGATGATATGAAGGATGTACCTGATGAGAAGCGTACATGTAGATTTGTATGTTCAATGGCGGCAGTAGTTCTTCCAGATGAGGTTATTACATCACTTGAGACCTGTGAGGGGATTGTTAACAGGGAGATAATCGGAGAGAATGGTTTTGGTTATGATCCATTTTTCTATAAGCCAGAGTTTGGGTGTACAACAGCACAGATGACTCCAGAGCAGAAGAATGAAATAAGCCATAGGGGCAAGGCTCTTCGTAGTATACTAGCCAAGCTTGAAGACTATTTAAAATAGTTATTATATATAGAAGTAATAGCAGTATGAAAAGCAATGCAAATTAATGAAAAAATCACTTGCACAATGAATAATGCTATGCTACAATAAGAACGCTGTTTATAGAGACTGTAGTTCGGATATGTATCCGTAATACACGGTATCTTATCCGGTAGTAAGTTATAGAGAGGTGAATAAGATGAAAGAAGGATTACATCCAGAATATTATCAGGCAACCGTAACATGCAACTGTGGTAATACATTCGTTACTGGTTCTACAAAGTCTGAGATCCACGTTGAAGTTTGCTCAAAGTGTCATTCGTTCTACACAGGTCAGCAGAAGTCTGCACAGGCTAGAGGTCGTATTGATAAGTTCAATAAGAAGTACGGTGTTGAAAGCAAATAAGCAGTTATTTAGCAAGGTCGGGGTAGAAACTATCCTGGCCTTATTTTTTTCTTTTTATTTAATTAAAGAATAGACAATTAATAATATAGAGGTTTATTTTGGCTAAAGAAAAGACTAAAAAATCAAAGAACAAGAAAAAAGCGGTATATTCTGGTATAGGTGGTCAAGCTGTACTGGAAGGTATCATGATGAAAAATAAGAATGAGTATTCTGTGGCTGTTAGAAAACCTGATGGTACCATAGAGGTACAGAAGTGGGATATTGGAGACAGCTTTTCTAATAGATATGCATTTGCAAGATTTCCATTTATACGAGGTGTTGTTAATTTTGTAGAGTCGCTTTCACTTGGTATGAAAACACTTACATACAGCTCATCATTTTATGAAGAGGATGAGGCATCTACTAAAGGTGATCAATTACTTGAGAAGGCATTTGGCAATAAGGCTGAGGCTGTAGTTAATACAGTGACTATGATATTTTCGCTTTTACTTGCAGTAGCGCTGTTTATGCTTCTTCCATACTTTGTATCTGAATGGCTTGGTGGATTTATTCTTAATGATTCATTGGTAGCAATTATTGAAGGTGTTGTAAGGATTGCTATTTTTATCCTTTATGTATTTCTTATTTCGCTATTAAAAGATATAAGAAGACTCTATCAGTATCATGGTGCTGAGCACAAATGTATAAATTGTATTGAACGTGGAAGAAACCTTGATATCGAGAATGTTAAGAAGAGTTCAAGACTTCATAGACGTTGTGGAACCAGCTTTCTTATACTTGTTATGCTTGTCAGTGTTATTTTATTCTTTTTTATAAGAGTGGAGCAGATATGGCTTCGTTTATTGCTTAGAATAGTGCTTATTCCAGTTATTGCTGGTATATCATATGAAATAATTAGATTTGCAGGAAAGCATGACAATTTATTTGTTAAGCTTATCTCTGCACCTGGTATGCTACTTCAAAAGATAACAACTAGAGAGCCAGATGATGAAATGATAGAGGTTGCAATAGCTGCGATAGAAGAAGTATTCGACTGGGAAGCCTATGAGGAAAAGCACTTTGGAAGTCTTGGAATTAAGGATTCTGAACGATGAGTATGACCTACGGACAACTGTTACAGCAGGCAACTAGTGATTTGGAGGCAGCGAATATTGCTGACGCATCTTATGATGCATTTGCAATTTTTGAACATACCTTTAAAATGACAAAGGCTGAATATTTAATGAAGAGCCGAGATGAAGTTTCCAACGCTGATGGGTTCTTAGAACTTGTTAGGCGTAGGGCTTTGCATGAGCCACTTCAATATATTACAGGCAGTCAGTGCTTTTATGGGCTGGATTTCTATGTGGATAGTAGGGTACTTATTCCACGGTTTGATACAGAAGTTTTAGTTGAGAATATTCTAACTCATGAAAAGGATGATAATCTTGATGTACTTGATATATGCACAGGTTCAGGATGTATTGCTATTACGTTAGCTAGTAACAGGCCAACATGGAAGGTTCTTGGAAGTGATATATCCGAAGATGCACTTGAAGTATCTGGAATCAACAAGGATAAATGTGGCATTACCAATGTTTCATTTGTTCGGAGTGATTTACTTGATAGTATTGATGGTCTTTATGATATTATCGTATCGAATCCTCCATATATAGAAAGACAGGTTATTGAAGGGCTTTCTAGTGAAGTGAAAGATCACGAACCTATGCTTGCTCTTTGCGGCGGTGAGGATGGCCTCGACTTATATAAGAGAATAGTTGCAGATGCAACCAGTCATTTAAAAGCTGGCGGTAGATTATATTTCGAAATAGGTTATAATCAGGGACAGGCTGTCAGTGATTTGTTACGAGAATATGGCTACCATGATATTTTGGTTAAACAGGATCTTGCAGGTAAAGATAGAATGGTTTCTGGTAGTCTTAATTAACCCGGAAAGGTGAGTTATATGTTTGATAAGTTAGATGATTTATTAAGAAGATACGAAGAGCTTATGAATGAGCTTTCAGAGCCAGGTGTTACTGACGATTCATATCGATTCAGAAAGCTCATGAAAGAACAGAGTGACTTACAGCCACTTGTTGAAGCTTATAAGGAATACAAAAAGTGTAAACAGGATATCGAGGATTCTATTATGATGCTCGAGGAAGAAAAAGATCCTGATATGCGTGAAATGATTAAGGAAGAGCATAATAACGCTAAGAAGAGAGTGGAAGAGCTTGAGCATGAAATCAAAATCCTCCTTCTTCCTAAGGACCCTAATGATGATAAGAATGTTGTAGTAGAAATCAGAGCAGGTGCTGGTGGTGATGAGGCTGCACTATTCGCTGCAGAGCTTTATAGAATGTATTCTCACTATATTGAAGAGCATCACTGGAAAATCGATCTTGTTAACGTTGACGAGACAGGTATTGGTGGCATGAAGGAAGTAGAATTCATGGTATCTGGTCAGGGTGCTTATTCTATCCTTAAGTATGAGTCTGGTGTACATCGAGTACAGAGAGTTCCTGAGACTGAGTCAGGTGGACGTATTCATACTTCTACAGCTTCGGTAGCAGTTATTCCAGAAGCGGAAGAAGTCGATGTTCAGATTGATGAGAAGGATATTAGAATTGACGTTATGCGTGCGTCAGGTAATGGTGGACAGTGTGTCAATACAACTGACTCGGCTGTACGTCTTACTCACTATCCAACAGGTATTGTTATTTACTCGCAGACAGAGAAGTCTCAGATTCAAAATAAGGAGAAGGCTTTTAACTTGCTTAGAGCAAAGCTTTACGATTTGGAATGTCAGAAGGCTCATGATGCAGAGGCTGATGCAAGAAGAAGCCAGATTGGTACTGGTGACAGATCTGAGAAGATTAGAACTTACAACTTCCCACAGGGACGTGTAACTGATCATAGAATTGGCTTAACACTTTATAAGCTTGATAAGATTATGAATGGCGATATTCAGGAAATAATTGATGCATGTATCGCTGCTGACCAGGCTGCTAAGCTTTCAAAAGTTGAGAATCAGTAAAATATAGGAAATAGTAAAATAATACCCTGAGCATTTACAAGTGCTGCAGGGTATTTTAATTTGTCATAATAAATTGTTGATTATATACGGGCAAGAGATATTCCGAAAGGTGACAGAGAATCACGATGGCTTTTTTTTAGTTGTTCCTTACACTTAGTAGGCGTGTCTCCAAAATATTTTTTGAATATACGATTATAGTAGCTGGCATTGTTAAAACCAACTGACTCAGCTAGTTCTGCGATTGAATGAGATAGAGGGTCATTACGTTGCATTTTACGGGCCGATTCTAATATTCGCTGCCTCATTAGATATTCAAAAGGAGTCATATTAGTCGCTCGCTTGAAACATCGGCAACATTCACTTTTGCTTAGATGCACACTTGAAGCTATTTCATCGAGTGTAAGAGGCTTTGAATATGACTTATTTATATAAGATATGGCATATTTTACTCGTTCTTCATCAAGAATGGAAAGAACACTTATTTTGGTATCCTTTTCATTTGCGGCAATGCTTAGCAGTTGCATCCAAAGGTTACAAAGAAGACTTTTTGTTTCAAGCTCATATCCATATTTTTTATCCAGATTACTTTTAAGAAGGGCATTAATACAGTCGATACCATCGCGGCCTTGTCGGTTGTCTGGCGTGAAAAGCGCGTAACGAAGGTTTTGGTTTTCTGTGATTGGCTCTTTGTATTTGGCCGATAACAAACCTCCATCCTTGTTAAAGAGGAATTCGATATTAACTAGCATAGAAATGATTACACAGTCTTTGCCAGGGGTCTTATTTTCAATGGAATGAATACGGCCTTCGTTAATAACAATGGCAGAGCCTGCATCTACCTGTATGGATTCTTCGCCAAGATTATATATGGCACTACCTGTCTTTACAAAGTCCAGTTCAATCTCAGGATGCCAATGCAAACGGATACTCCCCATTACAGTCTTTGGCAGGTCGAGATAATACACACCAATGGGGTATTCCTCATTGGTATATTCAGTGTTGAAGCTATTCCATTCTTTATTGATGTCCTTTATTGCGGCCATAATTTCCTCTTCGTACAAATTAACTATATAAACCCTTTATATTGTAGCATAAATAGAGGAAAGTGCACTTGAAAACGAAAATAATATAATGTATTATATGTTTTGCTTAAAAGACTAAAAATACTGCTTGGAGGTTAAAGCAATGAAGAAAAAAGGCAATATGGATATTTTATATAAGGATGGTGGTGTATCATATTCTATATCAGATATTCAGAAGAGTGTTCAGTCAGATATGGTTACCAAGTATAAAAGCCTACGTAAGAATCAGAGAGTAACTCAGGTTAAACTCGCAGAGGTGACTGGTATTCCTCAACCTAATATTACAAGGTTTGAATCGTCTGAAAGCAATCCAACACTTGAGATGCTAGTTAAGATGGCAGCTGCACTTGGCAATAAGGTTGTAATCAATTTTGAGCCAATGGATAGCGCTAGCAATTAACTGTTAAAGAAATTGTGAAAATGTAAAATACACGCACTTAGTTGCGTGTTTTTTAATGTATGATAACAATATAAGTCGAATTACAAAAGGGTAATGAGGTGTATGGATACAGAGAATTACGCAAAGAAAATAGAAGCTATTGAGCTAAGTATACGTAAAAAATATCATAGTCAGTTATTTACCAGGTTTGCTAAGGGAATTACAAAATATGAACTTTTGAGTCCAGGAGATAAGGTGGCTGTGTGTATATCTGGTGGTAAGGATTCTATGCTTATGGCCCTTCTATTTAAAGAACTTAAAAAGCACAATAAGTTTCAGTTTGAAGTAGTGAATATGGTCATGGATCCGGGATACAACGAAGTTAACCGGAAAAAGATAGAAGATAATGCTGCCAAGATGGGGCTT
Source organism: Lachnospiraceae bacterium (assembly GCA_045600085.1). Lineage (GTDB taxonomy): Bacteria > Bacillota > Clostridia > Lachnospirales > Lachnospiraceae > NK4A136. Next base: position 12,495 of record JAZRXF010000131.1, on the reverse strand, counting down.
GATATAACTATTTTTGAAACTGATATATTTGATTCGGTATATAATATAGAGGATTCGCCGTGCTATCTATGTGCCAGAATGAGAAGAGGTCATTTATATACTAAGGCAAAAGAACTTGGCTGCAACAAGATCGCACTTGGGCATCATTATGATGATGTTATTGAAACTATCCTTATGGGGATGATGTATGGTGGACAGTTTCAAACTATGATGCCAAAGGTTCATAGTTCCAATTTTGAAGGGATGGAACTTATTAGACCGATGTATTTAGTTAGAGAAGAGGATATTATTCATTGGAAGAATTATAATGAACTCGATTTCCTTGCGTGTGCTTGTAGATTTACCGAGGAGCATACGTCGGCTAGAGAAGATGGATCTGTTGATTCAAAGCGCCAGGAAATAAAGCTACTCATTAAGAGTCTTAAAAAGATAAATCCATATGTTGATAATAATATTTTTAAATCGGCTGAAAATGTTAATCTTCAGACTATTGTAAGGTATAAGGATAAAGGTGTTCATCACTCTTTTCACGAATGGTATAATGATCCTGAAAGCTATGGATTTTGGAAAGAATAGATAGTTTTATATATTTAACATAACTAATGGTAAAAAGTAGTTGAAAAAAAAGATTTATTCGTATAAACTAAATAAGGTATTATTTCGTTAAGAAAAATTAGGAGGATTTTTTATGATTTCTGCAGGAGATTTCAGAAATGGCGTTACTATCGAGTTCGAGAATAACGTATATCAGATTATAGAATTTCAGCATGTTAAGCCTGGTAAGGGTGCAGCTTTCGTAAGAACAAAGCTTAAGAATATTAAGTCTGGTGGTGTAGTTGAGAAGACTTTCAGACCAACAGAGAAATGTCCACAGGCACGTATTGATAGAAAAGAAATGCAGTATCTTTACGCTGATGGTGATTTATTCAACTTCATGGATACAGAGACATATGAGCAGGTAGCTCTTTCAAAGGATTCAGTTGGTGATTCACTTAAGTTCGTTAAGGAGAATGAGCTTTGTAAGGTATGTTCACACAATGGTAGCGTATTTGCAATCGAGCCACCTCTCTTTGTAGAACTTCAGATTACAGAGACAGAGCCAGGTTTTAAGGGTGATACAGCTACAGGTGCAACAAAGCCAGCTATCGTTGAGACAGGTGCTCAGGTTATGGTTCCACTTTTCGTAGAGCAGGGTGAGACTATCAAGATTGATACTAGAACAGGTGAGTACTTAAGCCGTGTTTAATTAGTAGCATTTCGAATCATTATTATGCTTTATAAGACAGTATATGTTAGACATATGCTGTCTTTTTTTATGTAATTTTTGATGAAAGGGATATTTTATGAATAACGAATATAATACAGTAATAAATGATAACGAAGATGGATTTGAGATTTTTAAGAATAAGATTATTAAGGCACTTAATGAATATTATGGTGATGGCGCCGATATAAAAGAGAATGAAACAATCAAGAATAATGGAGTGAAATTAACTGGGGTATGTGTGCTTGCAAAAGATAAAAAAGTGGGTCCCACTGTGTATTTGGATGATTTTTATAAACAGTATGAAAATGGAAAGACGCTTGGCGATATTGTGCGTACGATTGTTGAACTAGTGGAAAATGAAGAGGATACTCTTGATTTTGAAGTGGACGACTTTTGCGATTATGAAAAAGCAAGTAAGCGCATTGTGTACCGACTTGTGAATACTAAAAAGAATGAGCAAATGCTCTTGGATGTACCACATTTTGAGTATCTCGATATGTCGATTATCTTTTGTTATGTTGTAGAGAGTGATAAATGGAACTCGAGTAATATATCTGGAACTATAGTACTTCATAATAATCACATTGAACTGTGGAATAAGACGCCTGAAGCGATATATGAAATTGCGAAGAAAAATACACCCGTTATATATGAGCCAGAGCTCTGCCATATAAAGGACATTATAGATCGTATGGGAGGTGATATCTTTCATTATGATGGAGATATTGGAGAATTGCCCTTATATGTTATAACAAATAAGCAGAAACAATTTGGTGCGGGTTCAATTTTATATGAGGGATTTCTTGAAAAGTTTTCCATAAGTTATCAACATAACATATACTTGATTCCATCATCAATTCATGAAATGATCCTCGTTCTTGATAATGGATTTGTTGATCCAGACATATTAAAAAACATGATTTATCAGGTAAATAGAGAGTGCTTGACCGATACTGAGGTGTTGTCAGATAGTCTTTATTATTATGATTATAGTAAAAGAGAGCTTAGATTAGTGTAACATAACTAGACACAACCACTATTTTATGTTAATATAAACTCGTTTAAATAGGGTTTTATACCCTTTGGGACCCTTATTTGGCGGCGTCCGTAGTCTAATGGATAGAACGAAGGCCTCCGACGCCTTTAATGCAGGTTCGATTCCTGTCGGACGCACTTGCGAGTTTTTTACTCCGAAGAGAGGTTGTGTATGAGCAAGAAACGTGGTTTCGGCTTTAAGAAGAATAAGCCGACAAAATCAATTAATGAACCAGTTGACAATATAATGGAAGAGCAGGCGGATTATCGGGAAGATGATAAGTTGTATGATCCGGATGAGTATGTAGAAGAGCAGTATGCTGCTGAACAGTATACTGATAAACAATACAATCAACCGTATGAAGAGCAATATGCAGAAGGACAATATGCAGAAGAGCAGTTTGCAGGTCAGCAGTATGTTGAACCGCAGTATGCTGAAGATCAGTATGTCGAGGGACAGTATGAAGAGCAGCAGTATGTAAATAGTGCATATGTGAATCCTCAGTATATGAATCCTCGATATTCAGAGGACCCGAGCTATTCTGATCCGAACTTTAGTAAGACCAATTATTTGCCGCAGATAAGTATTGATGAATCCATGGAATATCAGGATGATCAAAGTAGCTTTGATGGCTTTTCCGGTCGATATGGCGACTATGATGAATACGGCATAAGCGACTATATGGATGATGGCTTCAATGAGTATGATGAGTACAGTGAGTATGATGAAGGCTATGAGCAATATGGTGATAGCTATGAGGATTATGAGAATCAGGATTCATCAGAAGATGAGCCAAAGAAAGATGTAGTATCATCGATAAATGAATGGGTGGCAGCCAATAAAGTTATATGCTTTACTGTGATTGGTGCCATACTTGTTATAGCAATAATACTATTTGTTATAGCAGCGCTTAAGAAAGGCGGAGAGGAAAGCGTATCAAGTAACAGTAGTAATACAGCATCTGTCAATGAAGTGGCTGGTACATATATTCCACAGGATCCCTTACTTATTAATAATTATCCAGAAGTTAATGAGATTGTTAATAAATATTTCACTGCTAGACAAAGCTTTGACATGGCAACAATCAATTCACTTCGTGATTGTGAGGATCCTAGCGAAGCAGCTAAACTCGAGGCAATGAGCTATTATGTTGAATCATATAATGACATTACTTGTTATACAAAGCCTGGACCTTTTGAAAATTCTTATTTAACATATATTACTTATAATGTTAAGTTATATGAGTGGGAACAGGTTGCACCTGCACTTATCACATTCCTTATTTGTACTAAGGATGATGGATCAATGTATATATACTCAGGTGAATTCGATCAGAATGTTGAGGAGTATATAGCAGCTATATCAGCACAGGAAGATGTAGTGGATCTTATCACAAGAATTAACGCAGAGTACAAAGAAGTTCTTGATAGTGATGGCGAATTCAAGGATTATATGAGTGAGTTCAATACTCAGATTCGTGAAAAGGTCAAGGAAAGACTGGCGGCAATCAAGATGGAAGAGGATGCTGCTAATTCTGATAACAATACTCCAACCGAGGATGAGATAAAAGAACTTGTAACATTCGAGGTTAAGGCTACTGATACAGTTAATGTACGTGCATCCGATTCAGAGGATGCGGATAGAGTGGGGCGAGTAGAAGCTGGAACAGTTCTTACCTGCTACGAGCAGCGTACTAATGGTTGGAGCCAGGTAGAGTATGAGGGCGAAATAGCGTATATTAAGTCCGATTATCTGGTTAACTTATCATCTACAAGAACAAGTACAGATGACGATGTGATTGGTACTGTAAAGGCCAAGGAAACTGTTAATATCCGTGATAAGGATAGTACAGATGGTAGACAGCTTGGGGTAGCTTATGTGGGTGATACTTTCCCACTTATCGAAAAGCAGAGTAATGGATGGTCCAAGATTGTATATAACAATATGGATGCATACATTAAAACTGAGTATCTTGAATAAATAAGAATCAACTATTAATTGGTTTGTTTATATGTAAATAAAAAAGATGCCTTTGTTATTCGAAGGGGCATCTTTTTTTGCGTTTATTATAAACATTTGTGTTAACCATTAAGTGCCTGGTCGAGGTCAGCAATAATATCATCTGCATCCTCGATACCAATTGATATACGAAGAAACTTGTCATTAATACCCAGCTTTTCTCTTATATCAGGAGGGGTCGACTCGTGTGTCTGAGTAAGTGGATATGTAAGAAGTGTCTCAACACCACCAAGACTCTCTGCAAAATATACGAGCTTGACATCACTAAGCATTTTCTTTGCAGATTCAAATGAATCAAGTTCAAATGAAATCATACCACTAAAGCCTGTTGTTTGCTTCATTGTAACGGCATAATCCTTATGATCTTCGAATCCAACATAATATACCTTTTTAACTTTAGGTTGTGTTCTTAGCCAATTAGCAACCTTAAGTGAGTTTTCATGATGCTTCTTCATTCGAAGAGGTAATGTTTTAAGTCCTCTAAGTAAAAGCCATGATTCGAATGGTCCAAGACCATTACCTCTAGACTTAATCTGCATTGTAAAATGCTCTGCCTGCTCCTTTGTAGTAACTATTGCCATACCAGCAACTACGTCGTTGTGACCACCAATATATTTGGTTGCACTGTGAACTACTATATCAGCACCAAGTTCAATTGGTTTTTGGAAGTAAGGTGTCATAAATGTGTTATCAACTACTGTTAAAGCTCCATTAGCCTTGGCAATCTTGGAAAGCTCGGCAATATCAGCTACCTTCATCATTGGATTAGTTGGAGTCTCGATGAAAAACATCTTGGTCTCAGGACGAAGAGCTGCTTTTACTTCATCTAGCTCTGACATATCTACATATGTAAAATCAATTCCGAGTGGAGTGAAAATTGTGTCACATATACGGAATGTGCCACCGTAGATATCATCTGAAAGAAGAACATGGTCTCCCTTTTTTAACATACCAAATAAAGCCATATTAGCTGCCTGGCCTGATGTAAACGCAAATGCTTCAAGACCACCTTCAAGGATAGCCATAGTACGTTCGAGTTCCTGACGAGTAGGGTTCTCAAGTCTTGTATAATAATAACCAGTACCTACACCAAATGTTTTGTGTTTAAATGTAGCAGACTGGTAAATAGGAAAGCTCACAGAACCTGTACAAGGGTCGCATCCAAGAGCTCCATGAACCGCCTTAGATTCAAAAGCAAGATGCTCTTTCCTATCGAAATCATTATATAAACATTCATCTATCATAACTATCAATCTCCATATATAGTGTTTTTGACTCAAAATATGTCTCTAGCATACTACATTTATAGTTATAAGTCAAAAAAGTTTAAGAATAATTAACATACACATTTTTATGTATAAATACAGATAAATATGCTATAATGCATAAGTATTTTACGGATTTAGAATAAAAGGAGTAATAAAATGAGTAACGAAAACAACGAAAACTTAGTTGAAGATAATAACGAAGTCGTTGAAACTACAAAAACAGAAGAAACTGTAAAAACAGACGAAGTTGTTGAAACAAAGAAGGTTAGTGAAACTGATGATAATAGCGGAAACAAGAAATCAATATATATTATTGAAGGTATCATTGCTGCAATAGCTGTTGTATTTATTGTTGTTGCATTAGTATTAAGTAATAAGAAGAACAACATTCCTGATACAGTAGCTTCTAGCCAGGATTCCATTTCAGACAATCAGGAATTTAATCTTGATTCATTTAATGGTGAAGTTGCAGCAGCTGACATTGACAACTCAGCACTCTTCACTAATGTTCCTGCTGTTCCATCAGCTGATACATTCAATACAATGACTGAGGAAGAATGTGAAAAGTTAGTTGCTTCCAATGATATGATAAAGCTTGAGTCAGCTGACGGTTCATATGCATATGTTGTTAACTACACTGACGCTAAAGCTCTTGCAAATGCTATTGGCTATACAGATGAAGAAGTTCAGGAATTCTTATACAAGAATCTTCTTAATAATTTTATCGTGCCTCTTGAGGAGGATCGTGACACAGCCCAGCTCTATGATAGCGTTAATATCGATTATGCTGGTTATCTTGGAGATGAGCAGTTTGAAGGTGGTACAGCTACTGGACAGGTAGCCAATCTTGGCTCTGGATCATATATACCAGGCTTTGAAGAAGGAATTGTTGGTATGAAGGTTGGGGAAACCAAGGATGTTAAGGTTACTTTTCCAGAGGATTATCGTGCTGAGAACCTTGCAGGTAAGAATGTAACTTTCAAGATTACTCTTAATGAGATTACTGGTGTTCCAGCAGAGCTTACAGATGAGTTGGTTGCTTCTCAGTTAACAGGCTTCTTAACTAAGGATGATGTTGTTGCCGCAGCACAGCAGCAAATCGTAAATGACAAGGCTTTTGATTATCTTAATGAAAAATTCTATGTAAGTAGCATTAACAATGATATTGCTACTAACTACTACAACAGCACAATGGACTTATATGATCTTATGTCTAAGCAACAGTATATGGCATCTGTTGAAGATATGCTTCTTATGTCAGGAACTTCTATTGAAGATTTCAAGAAAGAGGTTATGGATTCTTGTGCCGAGTCAGCTGTGTCAATCACAATGTATCATATTATTGCTGAGGACCTAGGAATTTCGGTATCAGATGCTGATATTCAGGAGATGTGTTCAAAGTATGGATATACAAGTACTGAGGAATTCTTTGCTTCATATGGTGAGCAGACTGTAAAGGATGCTATCATTACTGATAAGGTTACACTCAAGCTTATCGATTTATCTAAGGAAGCTGAGGATTAATAATAACTAAGCGTTCTCTATTTAGATTCTTGAATGAATAAATAATGTTAAGTAAAAAAGCCATCTATTCAAAGGAATAGGTGGCTTTTTTATGAAAAGGATACTTCATATATTTATTCTGTTTCTGTTTTGGTATATAATGTTTAAGGTTCATTTTAGTTATATATAGAAACAGAAAAGAGAAGAGTTATGGAAATCAAATTCACAAAAATGCAGGCATATGGCAATGACTATGTATATGTCGATGCAATTTCTCAGAATATAGAAAAACCTAACGATTTAGCGATAAAGGTTTCAGATAGACATTTTGGAATAGGCTCAGATGGTCTGGTTATGCTTTGCCCATCAGAGACAGGTGATTTTAGAATGCGTATGTTTAATCCTGATGGAACTGAAGGTGAGATGTGTGGCAATGCACTTAGAAGCGTGTCTAAGTTCGCATATTATCTGGGATACACTAAGAAGGAAAAACTGGTTATAGAGACACTTGGTGGTATGCAGCATGTAGATCTCATAGTAGAGGATGGACAGGTTGTAAATATTACTGCCAATATTGGAGTACCAAGACTTTTGTCTAGCGATGTACCAGTTGATACAAAGCTCGAGAAGTTCTGCAACCAGCCCATAGAGATACTTGATAAGACCTTTATGGCATCATCACTTTCATGGGGCAATCCACATACAGTAATCTTTGTGGATGACACTGATAGCTTTGACGTGGCTAAGTATGGTCCGGCGATAGAGCATGCTACCAATTATTTTCCGAACAAGACAAATGTAACATTTGCACAGGTTGTCGACGATAAGCATATTAAGATTCGTGAATGGGAGCGAGGCACAGGCGAGACTATAGGCTGCGGTACAGGCTGCTGCACAGCAGTTGTATATGCAAATATTTTAGGCCTTGCAGGCAGAAGTGTTGATGTAGAACAGATAGGCGGAACTCTTCATGTTGATTGGGATGATGATGACAGAGTGCGTATGACTGGACCATCTCACGTGGTTTATAATGGCGTATATTATTACGAGGCGTAAGACTAGTAGTGATATAACTCATAAATAAAAAAGAGAAAACGAGAATAGAAAAATGTTATTAAGCAGATTAGTAGAGAATATTGATGTCATAAGTATAGAAGGAAGCCTTGATATAGAAATATCATCGCTCGTATATGATTCGCGTAAGGCAGAAGCAGGATCACTTTTTGTATGCATGAAGGGTGCAAAGTTTGATGCACATGAAAAGACAGGCGAAGTAGTAGCTAATGGCGCGGTAGCACTTATTGTAGAGGAAGATGTTGATGTAACTGGTGTCACAGTTATCAAGGTCAAGAATTCACGTAATGCGCTGGCGATTGCTTCCGCTGCTTGGTTTGATTATCCAGCTAAAAAGCTTACAGTTATTGGTATTACAGGTACCAAGGGAAAGACTACAACAGCTCATATGGTTAAAAGTATATTAGAGGCTGGTGGTAACAAGGTTGGAATGATAGGTACCATGGGGACTTTTATTGGTGCAGAAAAGATTCCGACTCAGAACACTACTCCGGAGTCGTATATTCTTCATTCACTCTTTAATGATATGGCAAATGCTGGCTGCAAGTATGTGGTTATGGAAGCATCATCACAAGGCTTTAAGATGCACAGAACTGATGGCATTATATTTGATTATGCAGCATTTCTTAATATATCACCTGATCATATTAGTCCAGAAGAGCATCCTGATTTTGAGGATTATCTTGACTGTAAGAGCCTGATGTTTGCTCAGAGCAAAGAGGTAGTAGTTAATATCGATGCAGACAGATGGCAGGATGCGCTTAAAAGATTCGACGGTAAGCCTCATGGAATATCTGTTAAGACTGGGACTGATTTGTATGCTGAGAATATCAAGATGATATGGACAGAAGAAGTACTAGGTATTTCTTTTGATACCCATGGAGATATAGAGGATAGTTTTGAACTTGGTATTCCAGGTGAGTTCAATGTAGAGAATGCTCTTATAGCTATGGAACTTACTTCATTAGTAGGTGCAGATATTAATGCAATCAAGCAGGGGTTAAAGACTGTATATGTCAAGGGCAGAACTCAGCTTCTTAGATGCGCTACAAGCATCACAACTATGGTAATAGATTATGCTCATAATGCTCTTAGTATGGAAGAACTATTAAAGACTCTTAGAGCTTACAATCCAGAGAGGCTTGTATGTTTATTTGGAGGCGGCGGTAATAAGCCTAAGGCTAGAAGATATGATATGGGATCGCGTGCAGGTAAGTATGCGGATTATACAATTCTTACTACAGATAATCCTAGATTCGAAGAGATAGATGATATCAATGCTGAGATTATTGAAGGCATCGAGGCATTTGGTGGTAAGTATGAGATTATAATCGACAGAACAGAGGCTATACATCATCTTCTTGAGACAGCAGGTAAGAATGATATCATTGCGCTTATTGGTAAGGGGCATGAAGAGTACCAGGATATTAAGGGTGTTAAATATCACTTCTCTGAGCAGGAAGTAGTAGAAGAGTATATGAAGAATCATTAATTTATTTATATTTTGACGATATGAAAATATAAAAATCCCGAATGTAAAAACATTCGGGATTTTTTTTAGCATGTAAAATGCCGGTGGCGGGACTTGAACCCGCACGGGCGTACACCCAACAGATTTTGAGTCTGCATCGTCTGCCATTCCGACACACCGGCTGAACAATAGCAATGATAACATAGCAGGCAGTTTATTTCAATTATTTTTTTACTATGAGCATGCACTGTGGTATACTTTTAATAGTTTAAAATTGGAGTATTTATGGACTGCAAAGAGTGTAAAGGATGTATTCATCCATTTCTAAAAAATGAATTAGGTGACAGAAAAAGCAGGATTCTTCTTAGGCATATTAGTGAGTGCCCATCATGTAAGGAGGATATGCGTTCAGAATATCTGGTAATAGAGGGTCTTAGGAGACTGGAGTCAGGTAGTGACTTTAATCTTCGAAAAGACTTTGAACGTATGCTTAAGGCTGAAACAGAGAAAAACGAAGCCATACATAATACCAGACTGTTAGTCAATATGGCTGTTGGTTTCATGCTTATATTACCATTTGTAGTTCTTCTAATAGGGGTTATTTTATGAGTAAATTATTATTAATAGATGGATTTAGTATATTACACAGAACATTTTATGGAATACCTGATCTTACTAATGATAAGGGGCTTCATACCAATGCAATATATGGATTTTTAAATATATTATTTAGAGCCATAGAGGATGAGAAACCTGATCATCTCGTGGTTGCTTTTGATGTTTCAGCACCTACATTTCGTCATGAAATATTTAGTGAGTATAAGGGAACAAGAAAGCCTATGCCCGATGAACTTCGTGAATAGGTTCCTGTTATGAAAGAAGTGCTAGCTGCTATGGGCATTGCTATGCGTGAAAAGGCTGGTTTAGAAGCCGATGATATCCTGGGTACTTTTGCAAAGAGAGCCGAAAAAGAAGGATTAGAAGTGACACTTCTTTCAGGCGACAGGGATCTTCTACAGATAGCATCAGAGCATATTAAAATTAGTATTCCTAAAACATTTCGTGGCAAGACAGAGATATTCAACTATTATGCGAAGGATGTAGAGGCTGAGTATAAGGTGACTCCTCTTCAGTTCATTGAACTAAAGGCGCTTATGGGAGATACATCTGATAATATTCCTGGCGTTCCAAAGATTGGGCCTAAGACTGCCGAGGAACTTATGGTTCAGTATGGTTCGCTGGATTCTATTTATGAGCATGTAGAGGAAATAAGCAAAAAATCAGTTAAAGAGACATTGAAAGCAAACAGAGAACTTGCAGATCTTAGTAAAGTTTTGGCAACTATCAATATTGATGCAGATATTGATACAAGTCTTGATGCGGTTAAGCTTGGTAATATTTACACAGCGGAAGCTTATAGCCTTTTCCAGGAACTTTCATTTAGAAATATGCTTTCAAGATTTGAAACGGGAGAGACACAGGATAACAGAAACGATGCCATTATCGATTCTATAGTTGATATTGCTAATGACAAGGCTTTTGATGAAGTATTAAAGGATGCTGTTATGGCGAAAAAGGCTGCTCTTAGCCTAAAGTTCGAATCGCTTTCTCCTAATGAAGAAAGTAGTGGTCAAATGTCACTATTTGATTCGGCTACTGAGGATAAAAAAGTTGTTATAGCATTAGTAGTAAATGGAAAAGTCTTTTATGCTGATAGCAGCAAAGTGTCAGTTAAGAAAATAGAGGATGGTGTTAGGCGGCTTGTCAGAGAAAATGTGACTATAATTACTCACGGAGTAAAGAAGGTTTATAAGCTTGCTGGACTTAATGATGAGTATGCGACTGAGGTTAGCAAATCATTCTTTGATGAAGAGATAGCAGCTTATCTTTTGAATCCCCTTAAGTCTGAGCCTGACATGATAGATATTGCCAAGTCGTATGCAGGTATATTTATATCGGATTATGGTATCAATTTTAGCAAGGAAAAGCTGAGCGATATATTAGATGCTAAGAGAGAAGATATTAAGAAATATATGGGTATTGAGGCATATGCCATTAGTAAGGCATATGATGAGCTTTACGCGCAGCTTACCAGTCAGGGTATGATTTCGTTAATGCTTGATATAGAAATGCCAGTAAGCTATGTTTTATACGCCATGGAAAATGAAGGTATGCTGGTTCGAAGAGAAGAACTTAAAGCATATGGTCAGGAACTTTTAGCATCCATAGAAACACTTGAAAAGAAGATATATGAGCAGGCAGGCGAGGAGTTTAATATTAACTCACCTAAACAGCTTGGCGAACTTTTATTTGAAAAGATGGGACTACAGGGTGGTAAGAAAACCAAGACAGGATATTCCACCAGTGCTGATGTCCTTGAAAAACTGGCTGAAGAGTGCCCAATGGTCAGGGACATACTTGAATATAGAACATTAACTAAGCTTCGAAGTACATACGCTGAAGGATTAAGTGAATATATAGGCCCTGACGGACGTATTCATTCAAGCTTTAAGCAGACAGTTACTGCCACAGGACGTATTAGCTCGGCAGATCCTAATCTTCAGAATATTCCAACAAGAATGGAGCTTGGAAGACTTATTCGTAAGGTATTTGTGCCAAGAGAGGGCTGTGTACTACTTGATGCCGATTATTCTCAGGTTGAGCTTAGAATATTAGCATCATTTTCAGGAGACGAGCAGCTTATAGATGCATATAAGAATAATAAGGATATACATGCACTTACAGCATCTCTTGTATTTGGTGTACCTTTTGATGAGGTAACTGATCTTCAAAGACGTAATGCTAAGGCTGTTAATTTTGGTATAGTGTATGGAATAAGCTCATTTGGACTTAGCCA
>JAZRXF010000130.1:0-12700 GCA_045600085.1 Lachnospiraceae bacterium | reverse complement strand
TAATTATGGAATAATAGGCATTATCTTCATAGTTGTAGGTACTATTTTGGCAGTGAAAATATCGGATAGTATTTATAAGAATTTTAAATCACTCAATGATAAGATTGAGAATGTTGCTTCTGATGATGGAGATCTTACAAGAAAAGTAGAAATTTATTCTGGAGATGAACTTGAAGTTTTAGGAAAAAGCCTTAATTCACTTCTGGAGAAAACTAGAAATACCATATCTCAAGTTAAGAATTCTACTCATACAATTGATACAGACACCAACAAGATTGATAAGCATATGACAGAAATATCTGTTCATATGGAAGATATTCGTAATAATATTGATGAAATGAATATTGCCATGACTTCTTCAGTTGAAAAAATGGGCAATGTATCAACAGCATCAGGTGATTTATATGAAGAAACAGAAAAAACATTAACTGAATTAAAAGCTACCGAACAGTCTATTCGTCAGATTCAGTCAATGAGTATGGATCTTCAACGTAAGGTTAATAATACCAAGAAAGAGCTTGTTAATAAGAATATACAGATTTCTAAGGATCTTAAGGAGAAGATTAAAAAGGCAGAGCAGGTAAGTCGTATTTCTGAACTTACCGATACTATTCTTAATATCGCTGATCAGACCAGCCTTCTTTCTCTTAATGCCAATATTGAGGCGGCCAGAGCTGGTGAAGCAGGAAGAGGCTTCTCGGTTGTTGCCAGTGAAATAGGTTCACTTGCTGACAATTCTGGTAAAGCAGCCAATGAAATAAAAGAAATTGGAGATGAAATTATAAGTATTGTTACTGAACTTTCTGATATGAGTAAGAATCTTCTTGACTTTATTGAGCAGTCTATTATTGTTGAATATAATGAGTTCGCTGAATTTGGCAATAAATATCTTGATAAAGCAACAGATATTGCTAATCAGACCAGCCATGTACTTAGCTCGACTGAAGCAATACGTTCGAGCATGTCTGGTATCAATGACAGTGCCCAGGAATTGCTAGCTTATAGTGAGGAAAATTCGGCTAGTATGACTCTTATTAATGAAATTACGAATACACTTAATGCCAATGTTAGTAATGTGACTACTGAGTCAAGTGAAAGTCGTAAGGAAGTTAAGAAGCTTAATGAGGTAGTTAAGAAATACAAGGTTAATTAAGCATATTATTTAATAATTTATATACTAAAACTAATACTAAAAACGAGGTTAAGAAAATGCTTCATGAAAATTCTACTCTAATTGATGTACAGCACGAGGTGCTTACAAAGGTTGCTAAGGCTGCTTTTGAAGGTACACTTGAACAGGCGGAAACAAGTATTCCATATGAACTTGTTCCGGGACCTAATCCGACATTTCGTTGTTGTATATACAAGGAAAGAGAAGTTGTAAGAGAACGTATTGCTCTTGCTAAGAATAAGGACCCTATGACGGGTATGCCATGTAATAACACAGTTGTTATTTTACCGGCGGCATGTGAAGGTTGCCCTATTACAAGATATGCAGTTACAGATAACTGCCAGAAATGTATGGCTAAGAAGTGTTTTAAGTCATGTAACTTTGGAGCTATCACTATATTTAAGGATAAGGCATATATTGATCCGACTAAATGTAGAGAATGTGGTAAATGCTATCAGAATTGTCCATATAATGCTATTGCAGATCTTCAAAGACCTTGCAAAAAGGCCTGTCCAGTTGATGCGATTAGTATGGATGAGAATATGAGAGTACGTATCGATGATGAGAAATGTATTAGATGTGGAGCTTGTATAGAAGGCTGTCCTTTTGGTGCAGTTTCAGATAGTTCTCGTATTACAGAGGTCATTGCATATTTACTATCTGATAAGCCAGTTTACGCTATGGTTGCTCCAGCTGGAGAGGGCCAGTTTGGTACCGGCATTGGTATGGAGTCAATGAGAGAAGGTCTTAAGAAGCTTGGATTTAGAGATATGTTTGAAGTTGCGATAGGCGCTGATTTCGTAGCAGATTCCGAGGCAAAAGAATGGAATGAAGCTCATATAGAGGGGAAAAAGCTTACAACTTCCTGTTGTCCAGCTTTTGTTCATATGATTAAGCGTCATTTCCCAGAACTTTCTGATCATATATCTAAAACAATATCTCCAATGGCTGCTACTAGTCGCTTGATTAGAGCCATGGATCCAGAAGCAATATGTGTATTTATCGGACCTTGCATTGCCAAGAAAAGTGAAGCAGGACAAGTTCAGCATATTAAGGGCGAGAATGCCGATCTTGTATTAACCTTTGAAGAACTTACAGCACTTTTTGATGCAAAAGAAATTGTACTTGAACCTGAAGAAAAATATGTTCAGCAGGGTAGTATTTATGGAAAGAATTTTGCAAAATCAGGAGGCGTAACAAGAGCAGTCCTTCAGGCTCTCAAGGAGCAACATGAAGGAGAAGAAGTTAAAGTAAATACATGTAACGGCGCCCAGGAATGTAAGAGAGCACTTCTTATGCTTAGAGCAGGCAAGCTCCCTGAGGACTTTATTGAAGGTATGATATGCGAAGGTGGCTGTGTTAACGGTCCAGGTAGTGTTAAGTCGCTTTCACAGTACCAGGTTGATAGAAATAAGCTTCTTGCACAGTCGGATGCACGTACTATTACTGGAAGTATTGCAGAGTATGGAGACAAAGAGTTTGATATGCGTAGAAGCCAGTCATAACAGGCTGTATTTATGTATGTTGTATCGTAGATTTATACCAATATTAATAATGTTTATTTTTTGCTTGAAATCAGTTATACTATGGAATGACTGAATAGAAATATAGGAGGTCTAATATGAAAGGTACAATGGATACTCATTTAGGAAGTATACAGATTGATAATGAAGTAATTGCCAAGTACGCAGGTACTATTGCATCAGAGTGTTTTGGTATCGTTGGTATGACTTCAGTTAATGTAAAGGACGGACTTGTACGTCTCTTAAAGAAGGACAGCGTAGAGCATGGCATCGTAGTTAAGGCCAATAATAATAAGCTTAATTTAGAGTTCCATGTAATCGTGGCTTATGGAGTAAGCATACTTGCAGTATGTGATAATCTTGTTGATGATGTTAAATACAAGATTGAAAATTACACAGGTCTCGAAGTTGACAAAATCAATGTTTTTGTTGATGGTGTACGCGTTATAGATTAAGGAGGAAGGCAAAGTGCCAGCAAATGTTTTAGATTCAAAACTTGTTGCCAAGATGTTCTTAGCCGGAGCCAAGAATCTTGAAAACAAGAAAGAGTATATTAACGAACTTAATGTATTTCCTGTTCCTGATGGTGATACAGGTACTAATATGACTATGACTATTATGTCTGCGGCCAATGAGGTTAGTGGCCTTGGCGATGCTGATATGGCCACAATTTGTAAGGCCATTTCGTCAGGATCTCTTCGTGGTGCTAGAGGTAATTCAGGCGTTATATTAAGCCAGTTGCTTCGTGGTTTTACAAAGGTTATCAAGGAATATGATGAGCTTGATGTAGCCATTGTTTCTGCAGGTTTTGATAAAGCAGTAGAAACTGCATATAAGGCAGTTATGAAACCTAAGGAAGGTACTATTCTTACTGTAGCCAAGGGTATGGCTGATAAGGCGGGAGAGTTATTTGAGAATGGTGAAGAGGACCTTGGCGTTTTCTTTGAGAAGATTATAGAGTATGGCAACGAAGTCCTTCAAAAAACCCCAGAAATGCTTCCAGTATTAAAAGAAGCTGGTGTAGTTGACTCAGGTGGACAGGGCCTTATGGAGGTTGTTCAGGGTGCATATGATGCATTTCTTGGTAAAGAAGTCGAGTTTACTGCCAATCCAAGTGCAGCATCTGCTCCTAGAAAGCTTAATTCACAACCACAAGCTGAGCAGGATATTAAGTTTGGATACTGTACAGAGTTTATTATTTTACTTGATGGTAAAGTTTTCAATGTTAAGATGGAAGATGATTTCAAGGCTTATCTTGAGTCACTTGGTGATAGTATAGTTGTTGTTGCAGATGATGATGTTGTTAAGGTTCATGTTCATACTAATGATCCAGGACTTGCAATCCAGAGAGCTCTTAAGTATGGCCAGTTGTCTAATCTTAAGATTGATAACATGAGACTTGAGCATCAGGAAAAGGTTATTAAAGAGAACGAAAAGGCTGAAGCTGCTGCCAAGGCTGCTACTCCAAAGAAACCAGTTGGATTTATTTCGGTGTCAGCTGGCGATGGCCTTTCTGAAATCTTCAAGAATCTTGGCGTAGATTATCTTATTGAAGGTGGTCAGACAATGAATCCAAGTACTGAAGATATGCTTAATGCCATTGATGCTATCAATGCGGATACTATTTATATCCTTCCTAACAATAAAAATATTGTTATGGCAGCTAATCAGGCAGCTGATTTAACTGAAGATAAACATGTTGTAGTTATTCCAACTAAAACTGTTCCTCAGGGTATCTCAGCTCTTATAGGATTTATACCAGAAGCCTCTGAAGAAGAGAATGTTGAAGGTATGAAAGAAGCCATTGACAATGTTAAGACTGGACAGATTACTTATGCTGTTCGTGATACAGTGATTGAAGGTATGGAAATCCATGAAGGTGATTACATGGGTATAGGCGACAAGGGCATCCTTGCCAATGGACTTGATATTACTGAAGTTACAATGCAGATGATTAGTAAAATGACTGATGATGACACAGAGATTATTAGTATATACTATGGTGCTGATGTTAATGAAGATGATGCTGAAGCTATGAGAGCTGCGGTAGAGAAAGAATATCCTAAATGTGATGTTGATCTTCAGCCAGGTGGTCAGCCTGTATATTACTATATTATTTCAGCAGAATAATATATGCAGTTAACAGATAATATAACTGAAATTAAAGGAATTGGTGAAAAGACGGCGCTTTTGTTTTCAAAAGCGTCTGTTTTTTCTGTATATGAAATTTTAAATTATTTTCCAAGAGATTACATCGAATTGCCAGAGATTGGTAAGATATCAGAGATAGTGAAGGGACGAACCAACGCAGTAGAAGGTAAGGTATGTTCATCAGTATCTCTTTTTAGTAACAGAGGGAAAAGTGTACTATCCTTTGATATTAATGATGGAACGGGTATTATAAAAGTTTATTATTTTAATATGCCTTTTCTCAGAAATACCATAAAGCCTGGCATGAGTATATTAGTATATGGAACAATCGGCTATGAAGCAAAAGGCTTCACTAATCCGAAAATGACAACTAGAGAAGAATATGAAAAACTTAGGGAAAAGCTTATTCCCGTTTATCCACTAGTTAAAGGGCTTACATCGGCCAAAATATCGACTTCAATCGCCAAGATTTTTGGATCTATTGATAAGGATGAAATCGAGGATTATTTGCCAGAAGCAATTAGAAAACGAGAGGATTTAATTGATTTATATAGCGCCATAAAACTCATGCACTTTCCTGTATCTATGCAGGATGTATATATTGCAAGAAAACGTTTGGCTTTTAATGAATTCTTTTCTTTTTTATATAAAATGAAAATACTAGCTGGTGAAACCAATAGAACTATGACAAAGATTGTGATGGATGATCAATCAGGTATTGATGATTTTATCGATTCATTACCATATAAATTGACTGGAGGTCAGCTTCAGGCTATTAAAGAGATTAGTGAAGATTTGTCCAGCGGCTATCAGATGAATCGACTTGTTCAGGGTGATGTTGGTTGTGGAAAAACAATAGTTGCAATAGTAGCAAGCCTTCAGGCTGCTATCAATGGGTATCAGGCAGCTCTTATGGCGCCAACTGTTGTCCTGGCATCACAGCATTATGAAGATGCGAAGAAGTTAGCAGAATTGTATGAGATTCCGCTTAGACCGGTATTATTAACTGGATCAATGAAGGCTGCGGAAAGACGATGCGCACTTCAAGGCATTAAGGATGGCTCTTTCAATCTTATAATTGGTACTCATGCACTTATAACAGATAAGGTTGAGTATAATAACCTTGGAATTGCAATATGTGATGAGCAGCATCGTTTTGGAGTAAAAGAACGATATAACCTTTCCGATAAAGGGGATATGGTGCATCAGCTTGTTATGAGTGCTACACCTATACCAAGAACGCTTGGTCTCATATTATATGGTGACTTGGATGTTAGTACTATAAAAGAAAAGCCGGCTAATAGACTGCCGCTTAAAAATGCTGTTGTAGGACCGGAGTTTCGTCCGCGTAATTATAAGTTTATGCTTGATGAGATTAATAAAGGTCATCAAGTTTATATTATATGTCCTATGGTAGAAGAGGGCGATGCTGATACTCTTAAGAATGTTGAAACATATCCAGAAGAGATTAGGCAGTTCTTTCCACCATCAGTTCGTATTGCATCGCTTCATGGTAAAATGAAAAGTGCAGATAAAGATAAGATAACTACAGCTTTCAAGAACCATGAGTATGATATATTAGTGTCTACTACTGTTGTTGAGGTAGGAGTTAATGTTCCTAATGCAACTGTAATAATGATAGAAAATGCTGAAAGATTTGGCCTTGCTGGACTTCATCAGCTTAGAGGACGAGTTGGACGTGGTGATGCACAAAGCTATGCCATATTTGTTACTGAAAATAGCTCAGAGAAAAATATGAAGAGGCTTGGTCTTTTGTCTAAAACTAATGATGGCTTTGAAATAGCTTCGGAAGATTTGAAGCTTCGTGGTCCTGGGGATTTCTTTGGCTTTAGACAGTCAGGTGATCCGATGTTTCGGATGGCTGATTTATATACTGATGCAGATATACTTATGATTGCCAAAACAATTTTAGATGAACTGTTTATGGATGCAGACAATAAGGATAATAAAGCGCTATTATCTAGCTTTGAATACTACTTGAGAAAGTTTGACAGAGGTTATATATGTTTATAATATTGTACTCGAATAATTAGATTGAATTTTTATTCGAGTATGTAATATTAGGGGATATATATGGCTAAGATAGCGATAATTACTGATTCCAATAGTGGTCTTTCTCAGGCTGAAGCAAAGGAACTTGGCATTTTTATGATTCCTATGCCTTTTGAGATAGATGGTAAGGAGTTTCTTGATGGAGTAAATCTTGAACGTGATGCTTTTTATGAGTATCAGACTAACGATTCGGAGATTTTTACTTCTCAGCCAGCTCCGCAGGATGTTATGGATTTGTGGGATGAGGTTCTCAAAGAATACGATGAGATAGTACATATTCCAATGAGTAGTGGACTTAGTAGTTCACTTCAAACAGCTAAAATGCTTGCTGAAGATTATGATGGTAAGGTATATGCAGTTGATAATCAGCGTATATCAGTTACTATGATTGACTCAATCGTGGATGCCATGTATCTTCGTGATAAAGGACTTAGTGCGAAAGAGATTGGCGAGAGACTTGAAAGTGAAGGCCTCAATTCAAGTATATACATTACACTTGATACATTAAAGTATCTTAAAAAGGGTGGACGAATTACTCCTGCGGCTGCTGCAATTGGTACATTACTTAAGATTAAGCCTGTTCTTCAGATTCAGGGCGAGAAGCTTGATGCATTTGCTAAGGTAAGAACTATGTCATCTGCTAAAAGCATTATGATTAATGCTATAAAGAGTGATATTGCTGGTAGAATAGGAGAAAATGGTAAGTATAAATATACTATCAACATTGCGCATACCAACAATCTTGAGGCTGCCAAGGAATTTGAAAAAGAGATAAGACTTAGTATTCCTGAATATAAGGGTGAAATCCGAATCATGGAGTTATCTCTTAGTGTTACCTGTCACATAGGGCAGGGGGCACTTGCGATGGCTGTTTCAAGAGTTGTAGAATAAAGATATATATTTACGAGAAAATCCAAGCTTTTGTAACTTGGATTTTCTTTTTTTATGTTAGTTTTACTTATATTTATGATATTATTGATGCTGTGGAAGGTGCATGATTTATGAATATAATAGTTGTTGGTGGCGGCGCAGCTGGAATGATGGCAGCGTATAGTGCTGCAGAAAGTGGTGCTAAAGTCACCTTATATGAAAAAAACGAGAAACTTGGAAAGAAAATTTTTATCACAGGTAAAGGTAGATGTAATGTTACTAATGCAGGCGATACCAATGAATTTTTTGAACAGGTTATATCTAATCCCAAATTTCTTTATAGTGCAATATATGGTTTTGATGCTTTTATGGTCATGGATCTTATTGAAAGCTATGGTTGCCCGCTTAAAACAGAGCGTGGAAACAGGGTTTTTCCCGTATCTGATCATTCATCTGATATTATTAAAGCTATGGAAAAGGCCGTTAATGATAAAGGTGTTGTTATAAAAAAGAATCGTTTTGTAAAGGATATAATAGTTTCTGACGGGGCATGTAAAGGTATTGTTGTAGGCGATATTGATGGTGATGACAAAGCTTTAGAGAAAATATATGCGGATAAAGTGATTTTATGCACTGGCGGTTCTTCATATCAAAGTACTGGTTCGGATGGATATTATATTAAGAAAATGGCAGAATATGGTCATAAGATTAACGAACCAAAACCTGGATTAGTTCCTCTAGTTAGTACTGACAAGATATGTAAAGAGCTAATGGGTCTTAGTCTTAAAAATGTAAGCCTTGACCTATATGTGGATGGAAAGAATATATATTCTGGATTTGGTGAAATGTTGTTCACTCACTTTGGTATAAGCGGTCCGCTTGTTCTTTCTGCATCATCTGTTTATAACAAGAAATACTATGGCAAGAAATGCAAGGCAGTAATTGATCTTAAACCAGCTCTTGATAGAGACAAGTTGGATAAGCGTATTATTCGAGATTTTGAAGCTGGCATGAATAAATCATTAAAAAATGTCATTGAAAAGCTTCTTCCAGGTAAAATGGCAGGTGTTATTCCAGGGCTTATAGGAGTTGATCCGGATAAAAAGATTAATTCAGTATCGGGTGAGGAACGTGCAAGACTAGTTGATATATTAAAGAATTTTGAAATACCTATCATAGGAACAAGGGATTTCAATGAAGCGATTATAACGATAGGTGGTATATCAACTAAGGATATAAATCCTAGCACCATGGAATCCAAACTTATAAGTGATTTATATTTTGCAGGTGAAATGATAGATGTAGATGCTGTTACAGGAGGGTATAATCTTCAGATAGCATGGTCGACAGGGCACCTAGCAGGTATAAGTGCGGCAATGTCATAGAATTTTATAGATTAATAGATATTTTAGAAGCAAAGGAGATAAGGAATATGTCACGTAAAATTGCAATTGATGGACCAGCAGGAGCAGGTAAGAGTACTATAGCAAAAGGTCTTGCAAAAAAGCTTAATGCTATTTATGTGGATACAGGCGCTATGTATAGAGCAATTGGACTATATGTACTTAGAAATGGTATAGATAAGAATGATGAGAAGGCTGTTATTGATGCTGTAAAGTCAATTAATGTTTCGATTGTTTTTGAAGATGGACAGCAGGTTGTTATGCTTAATGGTGAAAATGTTAACGGCTTTATCAGAACTGAAGAAGTTGGAATGATGGCATCGGGTATATCAGGTTATGCTGAGGTTCGTGAGAAAATGGTTAGCCTTCAAAGACAACTTGCCGAAAGCACAGATGTTGTAATGGATGGTAGGGATATAGGTACGGTAGTTCTTCCAAATGCCAATCCAAAGATATATCTTACAGCTTCAGCAAGGGTAAGAGCTGAGCGTAGAGCAGCGGAGCTTGAAGCTAAGGGTGAGCCAGCCGATATTGATGTTATTGAGAAAGATATTATAGATAGAGATTACGCTGATATGAACCGTGCTGTATCACCACTTACAAAAGCTAGTGATGCAATAGAAATCGATTCTTCATATATGACAATAGAAGAAGTTCAGCAGGCAATAATTGACCTTTGCAAATAATAAGAAATATTTAATTTAAATTAGGGTGTATTGATTATGGAAGTAATACTAGCTAAAACTGCAGGCTTTTGCTTTGGAGTAAAAAGGGCTGTTGATAAGGTTTATGAGGCCATAGAAAGTGGAAGAGCAATATATACACTTGGGCCCATAATTCATAACAATGAAGTTGTCAAGGACCTTGAATCAAAGGGTGTTATTACTCTAAAAGATGAAAGCGAACTGGATAAAGTTACGAAAGATGGCGTACTTGTAGTCCGTAGCCATGGTGTGTCAAAAGATATTATCGATATGATTGAAAAAAGACGGATCGAATATATCGATATGACTTGCCCATTTGTAAAAAGGATTCATGACATAGTAGCTAAGGCTAGTGAAACCGATGAAATAGTTATAATTGGAAATCCTGTTCATCCTGAAGTTGTTGGAATTAAAGGTTGGTCGAAACGCACAGTTTCAGTCATTGAAAGTGTAGAAGAAGCATTAAATTTTACCCAGAATGAAGGTGTTAGAACAACTGTTGTATCACAAACCACCTATAATCACAATAAATTTAAAGAAATTATTGCTATTTTTGACAAAAAAGGTTACAATGTTAATGTTGTGAATACTATATGTGATGCAACTAGGCGTCGCCAAGAAGAAGCAGGCGCGATTGCGGGGGATGTATCGGTCATGATAGTCATTGGCGACAAACAAAGTTCGAATAGTAAAAAACTGTTCGACATATGTAATGCTAAATGCGAGAATACTTATTTTATTCAAACTTTATCAGAACTAGATACTGATTCTTTTGATAAGTTGGTAAAAAAAGAAGTAATGACCGGATCGGTTGGTATTACGGCGGGGGCTTCCACCCCACAAAATATAATTGAGGAGGTTCAAAATTATGTCAGAATTAACTTTTGAACAAATGCTGGAAGAATCATTCAAAAATATTCATACGGGGGAAGTTGTGGAAGGTACTGTATTATCTGTAACACCAGATATGGTCTTTGTTAACATCGGCTATAAGTCAGATGGTATCATCACAAAGAACGAGTTCTCAAACGACAGTTCAGTTGATCTTACAACAGCCGTTAAGGAAGGAGATAAGATTAACGTTAAGGTTATAAAGCTTAATGATGGCGATGGTCAGGTATTACTCTCATACAAGAGAGCAATCGTAGACAAGGTTAGTGCTGTTCTTGAAGAGGCATTTAATAATCAGACAGTTATCACTTCAACAGTTGCAGAAGTTGTTAAGGGTGGTATTAAGGTTATCGTTGATGAAGTACCTGTATTTATCCCAGCTTCACTTGCAACAGATGGTTTTGGTAGACCAGATCTTAGCGATATGACAGGTAAGGAAATTTCATTCATCATGACTGAGTTCAATCCTAAGAAGAGACGTTATATCGGTGATGCTAAGACAGTTATACTTAAGGATAAGGCAGAGAAGAGAGAAGCAGTTCTTAGCACAATCAATATTGGTGACATTATTGAAGGTGAGATTAAGAATGTTACTAACTTCGGTGCTTTCGTAGATATAGGTGGTGTTGATGGACTCCTTCACATCTCAGAGATGAGTTGGGGACGTGTTGATCATCCACAGAACCTTTTCAAGAAGGGTGACAAGGTTAAAGTATACGTTAAAGAAATCACAGGCGAGAAGATTGCTCTTTCTGCTAAGTTTGATGACGAGAATCCATGGGCAGACGCTGACAGCAAGTATGTTGTAGGTGATGTTGTTACTGGTACAGTTGCTCGTATGACAGACTTTGGTGCTTTTGTTTCAATCGGTGATGGTGTTGATGCACTTCTTCACGTATCTCAGATTGCTAGAGAGCATATCGAAAAGCCATCTGCAGTTCTTTCTGTAGGTCAGGAAGTAGAGGCTAAGATTGTTGATGTTAACCTTGAGGATAAGAAGATTAGTCTTTCAATGAAAGCACTTCTTCCAGAGCTTCCAGAAGAGGAAGTAGCAACAGAGGAATAATCTGTTAATTATCAATATGTATATAAATGACTCACTAATTTTGGTGAGTCATTTTTTATGTTATTTGCTACAATAATAGTAATAACAATACATGGGGGCATGCGAGTACTATGGATTATGAGCAGTTTAAGAAAGTTGTATTTGATATGACAGGGATAGATCTTAACTGTTATAGAGAACAACAAATGAAGAGAAGAATCGAATCTCTTATTTCAAGGAATAAAGCTTCGGGTTTCCAGGAATTTGTTGCTCTTCTTCAGAGAGATGAAAAGGTTTTTCAACAATTTGTAAGCTATCTTACCATTAATGTTTCGGAATTTTATAGAAATCCAGAACAATGGGATTATCTTGATAGAACTGTATTTCCTGAACTTGTTAAAAAGTTTGGTACATCTTTGAACATATGGAGTGCTGCCTGCTCTACAGGCGATGAGCCATATTCTCTTGTTATGGCTTTATCAAAACATGTAAACCTTGATAATATTAAAATACATGCTACGGATATAGATGCTGAAGTACTTGAAAAAGCGAAGATTGGCTTATATGATGAGAAGTCCATTGCGTCAGTTCCGCTTGATTTAAAAAATAAGTATTTTGATAAAATTGCGAATTCTTATCGAATTAAAGATGAAATTAAATCTCGTGTAAAATTTGAGAAGCATAATTTACTTGCGGATAAGTATCCTATCAATCAACATATGATAGTGTGCCGTAATGTACTTATATATTTTACTGATGAAGCTAAGGATAAGATATTTAAGTCTTATTATGATTCATTGG
Source organism: Lachnospiraceae bacterium (assembly GCA_045600085.1). Classification (GTDB taxonomy): domain Bacteria; phylum Bacillota; class Clostridia; order Lachnospirales; family Lachnospiraceae; genus NK4A136. The sequence continues at coordinate 68 of JAZRXF010000130.1, read as the reverse complement.
TTCATGGTGGATTATTGTTTATAGGAAGTACAGAACAGATACTTAACTATGACAAGCTTGGATTTATT
>JAZRXF010000129.1:0-2787 GCA_045600085.1 Lachnospiraceae bacterium | reverse complement strand
CATCAATACCATTAGCAACTGACTTCTGAACAAATGCCTCAACTACGTCATCAGCGTATGGACGATATCCAAGGATATTCTGTCCTCTAAATAACATCTGAAGCTTTGTATTCTTGAATCCATCTCGGAGTTTTCTAAGTCTCTCCCATGGGTCTTCCTTTAAGAATCTAAGAGATGCATCGAATGTAGCACCACCCCAACACTCTACTGAGTGATAACCAATCTTATCCATAGTATCAACTATAGGAAGCATCATTTCGGTAGGCATTCTTGTAGCAATAAGTGACTGATGAGCATCACGGAGAACTGTCTCTGTAATACCAATAGGCTTCTTTACGATATCTGCCATTTTTATTACCTTTCCTTTCAAACTATTTTAATTATATCTAATCAATATTTTAATGAGCTTTTCTTTAGAATACTCCAAAGATAGCCATGAATGTACCAGCTGCAACGGCTGTACCGATAACACCTGCTACGTTAGGTCCCATAGCGTGCATAAGAAGGAAGTTCGAAGGATCCTCTTCTGCACCAACTCTCTGTGAAACACTGGCAGCCATAGGAACGGCAGATACACCTGCTGAACCAATAAGTGGATTGATCTTTCCACCAGTAGCAAAACACATAAGTTTACCAAATAATACACCTGCTAATGTACCAAACATGAAAGCTACAAGTCCAAGAACAACGATGAATAATGTATCAGTGTTAAGGAAAGCCTTTGCGCTTGTTGTAGCACCAACTGATGTACCAAGGATAATAACTACGATGTACATAAGTGCGTTACTTGCTGTTTCTGTAAGCTGTCTAACAACACCTGACTCTCTAAAGAGGTTACCAAGCATAAGCATACCAACAAGTGGAGCTGTTGTAGGAAGAACCATAGCAACAACGATTGTAACCACGATAGGGAAAAGAATCTTCTCAAGCTTTGTTACAGGTCTAAGCTGCTCCATCTTGATTGCTCTTTCCTTCTTAGTTGTGAAAGCCTTCATAATAGGTGGCTGAATAATAGGTACAAGTGACATGTACGAATATGCAGCAACTGCGATAGGTCCTAAGTACTTTGTCTGTCCAAGCTTACCAGCAAGGAAGATTGATGTAGGGCCATCAGCACCACCGATAATAGAAATAGCTGCAGCAGCCTTATCATTGAAGTCTGCCCATCCCATAGCACCTGCAAAAAGCGCTCCGAAATATGCTGCAAAGATACCGAACTGAGCAGCAGCACCTAAGATAAAGCTCTTAGGATTTGCGATAAGAGGACCAAAGTCTGTCATCGCTCCTACTCCAAGGAATATGAGGGATGGAAGGATAGCCCACTCATCTAATATGTAGAAATAATGTAATAATCCACCAACACCATTACTGGTCTCTTCTGGTGAAGCCATGATATCTGGATAGATATTTACAAGTAACATACCAAATGCGATAGGTACAAGTAATAATGGCTCGAACTCATGTCTTATAGCAAGATATAAGAAGAAACAAGCAACAACAATCATGATCACGTTCTTGTATGAGAACTCTGGATTCATGAAAGCCATCTGGTTAAGCAGATTGTTGAAAATATCTGGCATTGTCTTAACCTCCTAATTAATAGACGACGAATTACTTAAGTGTTGCAAGAACCTCACCTGCGTTACAAGCATCACCTACTGCCTTATCGATTGATGCAACTACACCATCCTGAGGAGCTACTACAGGGATTTCCATCTTCATAGCCTCGATGACAACAACTGCATCACCCTTCTTTACGCTGTCTCCAACGTTCTTCTCAATCTTAAATACCTTACCAGCTGCACCAGCCTCAATCTTAACTGAGCCAGCGCCACCAGCTGCTGCTGGAGCTGCAGGAGCTGCCTTTGGAGCTGCCTTAGGAGCTGCCTTTGGAGCTGCTGCTGGAGCACCTGTACTAGCGCCCTCTTCTACTGTAACATCATATACTGAACCATTAACAGTAATTGTATAATTCTTCATTATTTTATCCTCCTAAAATATAACTATCTTATTCTCTTGATGCTTCTTACTACGAAACCGTCTGTTGAAGTTGCACCCTCGCTAGCTGCGATAGCTGCTGCAATTACTGCTACAAGCTCGAGATCATCAGTAACGTCTTCCTCTTCTCTCTCAACGATACCTTGAATAGCATTGTCAACACTAGCTTCTGTTGCAGTCTTAGCCTGCTTCTTAGCTTCTGCTGAAGCCTGAATCTTTGGAATAATAGCAAAACCATAAATAATAATCATGATTATGATAAGCATTGCAAATACAGTACCCATACCGATTAATGTATTTGTTCCAGCTTTTGTCATTGATTCTGCCATTGTGTACTCTACGTTAGTAGTAAAGCTTGTTGCATGAAGATTTCTATCATAAATAACTTCGAATGAACCATTATGAATACTTCCCTTAAGTGGAATAGAAACGATAAATTCCTTATCCTTCTGCTCAACAACTACATCTGCACTATTTACATCAGATACAGAACCAAGCTCTTTGATTGAGTTACGGTATGAATTGATACCTGTAACAACAGCTTTACCTGTTGTGATAGGGCCATAATTTACATCCTCAGATTCTAAATCAATGCCACTATCTCTCATCTCTGTAGCAAGTTCTTCTAACTGCTCTTCTGTAAAAATATCAGCATCTTCCATATCAGCATCAGTAGTGCTTACATAATCATAAGCAACTAAAGCCTGATGCTTTAATGACTGCTGTACATCTTCACTATCGAATACAGATTTAACTTCTTTTCCACAAGCTGTTAATCCAAATACGCAG
>JAZRXF010000128.1:0-3565 GCA_045600085.1 Lachnospiraceae bacterium | reverse complement strand
CATCACCTTCTTTTGTAAATACATACTTAACAACATCTTTGAACATATTATCAATAAGATCATTTGTATCATCAAGGAAGTCATCATCAATATCATCGACATCGACGCCCATAGAATCAAAGAGGTCTTCAACCATCTCTTCTCTTAATTCATCATATTCTCCATCAGAGATAGCATTCATAATTTCAGTTGATCCAGAAGTTATGTAATGTCTTGATTGAGCAAAAAATGCCAATAAGAAAATTGGTAAAACTAATAAAATACAAATAAATACATTAAGTACAACTATACCTGTTGCTGGTTTTTTCATTTTTCTAATTCCCTTTCTTGTAAATAATAAGTATGTAAACACACTTTGTATATCTTATAATATGTAGATTAAAAAATAAATACTACAAATACACTAATAAAATAAAAAATCATCCAAACATATTCGATTATTTTACTTAATCGAAAATATTTCATTAACAGCTCCTAAGTATTCAGCCTTTGACTTACTCTTTCGAAGATTTTTGATGGATTTATCACAGCCTGGAAAAGCAGTATACAGATAACTCCATACTTCTTTCATTTTACTTATGCCATCAATAACAGAATACTCAGATTCATATGTTGATAGAAGAGCATCACAAAATTCTCGAAGCTTCTTTTTATCTAGGCTGTCATATTCAGAAGTACAATTATTAACATCTTCTGAATTTTTAGCATATTCCAAATATTTTTTAATATTCGAAAAAATCTCAGGATTAGCAATAGCTCCTCGACCTATCATGACTCCAGATAAATCAGGATACTTATCTACAATATTTATATAATCCTGAACAGTCCTAATATCTCCGTTATAACATACTGGCATCTTCGCATTATGATATGCATAATCGAATACATCCATATGAGGCTTACCTAAGTAAAATTCCTTCTGGATTCTTGGATGAATAATAAGCTCTGAGATAGGATACTTATTATAAATGTTAAGTATATCCTCAAAATCCTGATCATCAACTACGCCAATTCTAGTCTTTACAGATATATGCACATCAAAATACTTTTTAGTAATCTTGTCAAACACGCTATCTAACAATTTATCAAGCAAATATAAATCTCTAAATATACCACTGCCTTTATTTTTCTTAACAACAGTATTGGATGGACAACCAAAATTAAAATTGATTTCTTTATAACCAAGGCTAGATAATGTCTCATCATACATTTCAAGAAAATGCTCTGCATTATTAGTAAGTATCTGAGGAACCACATTTAATCCTGCATTGTGCTCTGGAATTAATTCGCGGCCCTCTCTTGTTTTTAATATCTTATTTTGATTGGGCGTAACAAAAGGCGTGAAATATTTATCCACGCCTCCATATATTTTTTCTATTGTGTTTCGAAATACATATCCAGTTATCTCCTCCATAGGAGCAAGATAGAGAGGAACAAATTTCTTATCAGACATCAATAATCTCCAATAAATTTTAAAAAATTATATAAATCTATTTTTCAAACTTTAAATCATAGTAAAATAAATACTGCTGTATGATTCCAGCTATTCCCTGATATCTATCAAAATCAAATCCATCCTTATAATGCTTATCAAGGATTTGTTTTACATGAGTATCAATAGGAAAACTGTCAGTAAGATGCAGACCAAATAGACAAATACAATTGGCTACCTTGGCTCCGATACCCTTTCTAGCCAACAGACTTTTCATGGCATCATCATAATTCATATTAGATAATTCACTAAGCCATGATGGGTTAGCTGAGACGTACTCACATATCTCTTTTAAGTACGGAGCTCTGTATCCAAATCCAAGACTCTTATCATCAAAGATAGATAAATCAATTTCATCGAATCTGGGAAACGAATATATCTTCATCCCAGATACTTCCTCGTAACTAACAGAAACTCTTTCGCAAAACATATCTATACTTTTACTGATTCTGGAAATATTATTATTCTGCGATACCATAAATGAGAAAATCATTTCCCACAAGTTTTGACGAAGAATTCTTATACCCTGTCCCTTTTCATAGGCAAGTTTAAGATGCTCATCATCACCACTCTTAATAAGCTTACCTATTTTTTCATATTTTGTATCCATATCAAAATATGAAGACCATATGTTATCCCAGCTTTCTTCATCGCAGCTTAAATCAAAAGAGTTAGCGCCTGCTTTTTTTATAACTAGAACTTTACCAAAAGCTGGCACTGCATAAATATCATCTTCTATTTTTTTCCATCTAAAACACTGGCCACTTTCTGCCACTTGTTTCAAATCCAGGTTCTTAATCTTTACTATCATATCAATTACTTCGAAAGCTTACTATCAAGATAAACTAAAAGAACAGATACATCGGCAGGACTGACACCACTTATTCTAGATGCCTGACCAACACTGACTGGCTTAAACTCTTTTAGCTTCTGTCTTGCTTCAAGACGAAGTGACAATACATCATCATAATTAATATCATCAGGGATTCTTCTGGACTCCATCTTCTTGAAGGCCTTGACCTGCTGCTGTTGACGCTTTATATATCCATCATACTTAACATTGATATTAATCTGATTAATAATATCTTCCATATAATTAGAATTATCTAACTTAAATAAGTCATCTCTATCTATATCAATATCTTCAAGAATCTTATAGCTAAGCTCTGGTCTACATATAAGCTCTGCAAGTGTAGTACTCTTCTTAACAGTAGCACTCTCATGAGCCTCTAAGAATTCCTGAATCTTATGATTAGCACCAACTGTTGTCTCAAACATTCTTGCAACTTCTTTATCGATGATGTTTTGTTTCTCTACGCTCTTTTCATAAGTCTCATCATCAATAAGTCCCACTCTATGACCATACTTACGAAGTCTAAGATCAGCATTGTCCTGACGAAGAAGTAATCTATACTCAGCTCTGGAAGTCATCATACGATATGGCTCTCTATTATCCTTGGTAACAAGATCATCGATAAGTACACCAATATATGCTTCTGATCTATCAAGAACTAATTCTTCTTTTCCAAGAATCTTCATGGCAGCATTGACACCAGCCATGAATCCCTGAACTGCTGCTTCCTCATATCCACTTGATCCATTGAACTGACCTGCTGCATATAGACCATTGATATTTTTAATCTCAAGAGTAGGCTTAAGCTGCTTAGAACAAAGACAATCGTATTCTATAGCATAAGCATTTCTTACCATCACACAATTCTCAAGTCCTGGAACAGTTCTGTACATAGCAAGCTGTACATCCTCTGGAAGAGATGAACTCATACCACCCACATACCATTCATTAGTATGAAGTCCTTCTGGCTCAAGGAATACCTGATGTCTTTCCTTATCAGCAAACTTTACAACTTTATCTTCAATAGAAGGACAGTATCTAGGACCAGTACCTTCTATAATACCTGCATAGATAGGAGATCTATCAAGATTAGCTCTGATTATTTTATGAGTCTCTTCATTAGTATATGTAAGATAACAACTAACCTGATCTATCTGTACGCTGTCTGGATCAGTTGAAAATGAAAATGGAGTAACTCTCTCATCACCAAACTGTTCTTC
>JAZRXF010000127.1:0-13432 GCA_045600085.1 Lachnospiraceae bacterium | reverse complement strand
TCACCAGTTCTGTGGTCCTTGACCATCTGATATGGCTGAAGGAAATATGAACGAATCTGGCTACCAAAATTAATGGACTTGAGATCACCCTGGATACCCTTAAGTTTAGCTTCCTCTTCGGCCTCTTTTAACGCAAGAAGCTTACCACGAAGCATCTGCATAGCCTTGTCTTTGTTCATATGCTGTGAACGCTCATTCTGACACTGAACAACAACACCTGATGGGAAGTGAGTAATACGAATAGCTGATGATGTCTTATTGATATGCTGACCACCAGCACCGCTCGATCTATAGGTATCGATACGAATATCCTCATCTCTGATTTCTATACCACCATCACCTTCAATTTCTGGCATTACATCAAGTGACACAAATGATGTCTGACGCTTACCCTGTGCATTGAATGGAGATATACGAACTAAACGATGAACACCCTGCTCGGACTTAAGATATCCATAAGCATTCTCGCCATTTACCTGAAATGACACAGACTTAATACCAGCCTCATCGCCGTCCAGCATATCGAGCACTTCAAGTTCAAAGCCCTTCTTTTCAGCCCACTTAGAATACATTCTGTATAACATGCTGGCCCAGTCACAGCTTTCTGTTCCACCAGCACCTGCATTGATACGAAGAATAGCATTACTGTTATCATACTGACCAGTAAGCAAAGTCTTTAATCTGACGCCATCAAGCTTTTCTATAAAATCATCGAGCTCTGCTCTGATTTCAGGAATCATATCGGCATCATTTTCTTCATAGCCCATCTCAATAAGAGTAAGGATATCATCGTATGATGTGTTAAGCCCATTAAGAAGATCTACAGTATCCTTAAGATTCTTGGCATCCTTCATAATCTTATTGGAGCGTTCTGGGTTGTCCCAAAAACCAGGCTCCGCCATCTCTAATTCTAATTCTTCTATACGACGGACTTTACTATCCAGTGAAAGAGAGTCTATGACCTCTTTTAGTGTATCCTTGTAGGATAGTATTTCCGACTTCATCTGGTCCAATTCAACCATAAATCAAAATCACCCTTAATAATCTGACATTAAACAATTCTGCCACAGCAGTTCTTAAACTTCTTGCCACTTCCACATGGACATGGATCATTTGGATAAACCTTGGCTTCCTCGCGCTTCTTAGGTCCCTTCTGAAGTGAATCATCCTTGTTAGTTCCTGTAACCTTGGCAACCTGCTCACGCTCAACCTTCTGCTCAACACGTACTCTAAAGAGCATACGAATAGTCTCTTCCTTGATAGACATGGTCATAGCATCGAACATATCATAACCAGCCATCTTGTACTCAACAACAGGGTCCTTACTACCATAAGCTGCAAGATTAGCACCCTGACGAAGCTGGTCCATATCATCGATATGATTCATCCACTTTCTATCAATAACCTTTAATAGAACCACTCGCTCCACTTCTCTTATTGCCTCTGAATCAGGGAACTCAGCCTCTTTGGCTTCATAAAGCTTAACTGCCTCTTCCTTAAGCTGTTGCTTAAGCTTATTAATGGATCTTTCAGCTCTTTCTCTTGTAATAGGCTCAAGAGGAATTGTAGGTAATAATATTTCATTAAGTTCCTTAAGATCCCATTTATCAGGATGAGCTTCATCCGAAATACAGGTATCAACAGCACCCTCTGCGATATCTGTAATCATCTTATAGATAACTTCACGCATGCTTTCGCCGTTAAGAACTCGAAGTCTTTCAGCATACATAATTTCACGCTGCTCGTTCATAACCTGGTCATACTCAAGAAGGTTCTTTCTAATACCATAGTTGTTGCTCTCTATCTTCTTCTGAGCGTTCTCAATTGCATTGGTAAGCATCTTGTGCTGAATTTCCTGATTCTCAGGAATACCCATAGCATTGAAAATACCAATAAGTCTTTCAGAACCAAATAATCTCATAAGATCATCTTCTAGAGATATAAAGAACTTGGATGCACCTGGGTCACCCTGACGTCCTGATCTACCACGAAGCTGATTATCAATACGTCTACTTTCGTGACGCTCTGTACCTATAATAAAGAGACCACCAGCCTCCTTCGCTTCATCGTCGAGCTTAATATCAGTACCACGACCAGCCATGTTAGTTGCAATAGTAACAGCTCCATGGATACCTGCATCGGCAACAATCTCAGCTTCCTTCTCATGGAACTTGGCATTAAGTACCTTATGCTTGATTCCTTCTTTGGTAAGAAGTCTACTAATTTCTTCTGAAGAATCGATATTAATTGTACCAACAAGTACAGGCTGCTGTCTGTCATTGGCTTCCTTAACTGCCTGAACAATTGAATATAATTTTTCTTTCTTTGTCTTAAATACTGCATCCTGATGATCAATACGTGCAACTGGTCTGTTAGTAGGAATCTCTATAACATCCATACCGTAAATATCACGGAATTCCTTTTCTTCTGTAAGAGCAGTACCTGTCATACCAGCCTTTTTCTCAAACTTGTTGAAGAAGTTCTGGAATGTAATATTGGCAAGAGTCTTAGACTCTCGCTTAACCTTAACATGCTCCTTGGCCTCAATAGCCTGATGGAGTCCATCAGAGAAACGACGGCCTGGCATAATACGTCCTGTAAATGAATCAACGATAAGAACCTGCTCATCCTTAAGTACATAGTCCTGATCACGGAACATAAGATAATGAGCACGAAGTGCTAAGATAACATGGTTCTGAATCTCAAGGTTTTCAGGGTCAGCAAGGTTTTGAATTTGGAAGAAACGCTCAACCTTTGTAACACCCTGAGCAGTAAGGTTAACAACCTTATCCTTCTCATTAACAATAAAGTCACCTGTTTCCTGCTGCTCGATACCCATGATAGCATCCATCTTGGATAGATCAGCCATATCTTCACCACGCTTTAACTGGCGTGCAAGAATATCACATATCTCATAAAGCTTTGTAGACTTACCACTCTGGCCTGAAATAATAAGAGGCGTACGTGCTTCATCAATAAGAACTGAGTCGACCTCATCGATAATAGCATAGTTAAGACCACGAAGAACAAGCTGCTCCTTGTAGATAGCCATGTTATCACGAAGATAATCAAACCCAAGTTCGTTGTTAGTTACATAGGTAATATCACATTTATAAGCTTCCTGACGCTCCTCAGATGACATATCATTTAATACAACACCAACCTTTAGTCCTAGGAAAGTGTGAACCTGTCCCATCCATTCAGCATCTCGCTTAGCAAGATAATCGTTAACTGTGACGATATATACACCCTTGCCTGCAAGTGCATTAAGATAAGCTGGACAAGTTGATACAAGAGTCTTACCTTCACCAGTTCTCATCTCGGCAATACGACCCTGATGAAGAATAAGTCCACCAATAAGCTGAACTCGATAATGCTCCATATTGAGCACTCGCTTGGCAGCTTCACGAACAACTGCAAATGCCTCCGGAAGAATATCATCAAGAGTCGCACCCTCTTCTAGACGCTTTTTAAACTCTGGCGTCTTAGCCTTAAGCTCCACGTCAGTAAGTCCATGCATCTCTTCCTGATATCCTTCGATTTTATCTATAATATGTTTATTACGCTTTAATTCTCTTTCACTATGTGTGCCAAAAAGCTTGTCAAATGCTTTCATTACAAGTCCTAGCCTTTCAATTTTTTATACACTAAAACAGTCTATATTTTATCAAATTTTGTTTCAATAAGCAAATCAATATACATGAGCTAACAATAGGAAACACGAACTACAAGTTCTCTATCGCAGAAAACAAAAGGAGCCAACCAATAATAATTATTACTGGTTGGTTCCTGAAAATAATAATGTAATGACTAATTAATACTCCATAGCCTTCTCTTCGCCATTAAGTACACGAAGTGCACCCTGTGCAAGAGCAAGTAATTCATCCTCACCTGGATAAACTGTAAGAGGAGCGATCCATCCAATTCTTCTAGTAAACTCAGCAATAACAAGCTTAGAATAAGCAATACCACCAGTTACAACAATCTGGTCAACCTTACCCTCAAGTACTGCTGCCTGAGAGCCGACATTCTTACATACCTGATAAATGAATGCATTGTAAAGCTCGATAGCCTTCTCATCACCTGCATTAGCAGCATTCTCAACGACTCTGGCATCATTAGAACCATAGTATGCGTTGAAACCACCATTACCAACAAGCTTCTTATAAACTTCAGCCTCTGTATACTTACCTGAGAAGCACATCTTAACGAGAGCACCTGCTGGAACTGCACCAGCTCCCTCTGGAGAGAATGCGCCATCACCATCTAATGCATTAAATACATCGATGACCTTACCATTCTTGTGGGCACCAACTGATACACCACCACCCATATGAACAACGATGAGGTTAAGGTCCTCATACTTCTTGCCGATTTCCTTGGCATATCTCTTAGCAACTGCCTTCTGGTTAAGTGCATGGAATACTGATGTTCTAGGAAGCTCTGGAACACCTGAGTATCTAGCGAGTGGCTGAAGCTCATCAACAACTACAGGGTCTACGATAAATGAAGGAGCACCAATCTCATCACCAATCTCTCTGGCTAAGATACCACCAAGGTTAGAAGCATGCTGTCCCTGCTTACCAATCTTAAGATCCTCTAATAATTCGTCAGATACTGGATATGTACCACCTGGGATAGGCTTAAGCATACCACCACGTCCTACAACAACGTTGATGTCCTTAAGTTCGATACCTTTTTCAGCAAGAAATGCTGTGATAATATTTTTTCTAAAATCCTTCTGAGCTACGATTGAATCATACTGAGAAATCTCTTCTGTTGTATGACGAAGAGTCTCATCGAATAATAATGTCTCATCCTCAAATACACCAATCTTTGTTGATGTTGAACCTGGATTGATAATAAGTAACTTATACATTGTTCTTATCTCCTTTTCTTAATTAAAAACAAAAAAGAAAATCTTACCTAAGTTAGTCGATTTTCTTTTTTGAATATTTGTATATTACTTCAAGTGCTCTGCAACTACTGCTGCAAGTGCAAGTGAGTTAACCTTAACTTCAACTGTATCTGAACGAGATGTTAAGATAACTGGAGCCTTTGTACCTGTTAAGATGTTACCATTCTTACATGGAACCATATGTACAATTGACTTGTAAACAAGGTTACCTGCGTGGATATCTGGGAATACAAGGATATCAGCATCACCAGCCACCTTTCTATCAAGGGCGCCCTTTTCCTCTGCTGCTTCCTTATATAAAGCAATATCAAGTGAAAGAGGTCCATCAACGATACATCCCTCAATTTCACCAGCATCCTGCATCTTAGAAAGCTGATCAGACTCAACACATACAGGCATCTTCTCATTAACTGTCTCAAGTGCTGCAAGACAAGCAACCTTAGGCATCTCAACTCCACAAGCCTTAGCTACATCTACTGTATAATCAATCATGCACTTCTTATCTTCAAGTGTTGGATATGGAATAAATGCAACATCTGTGAAGAATAATAATCTATCAATACCAGGAATTTCAAACACGCATACATGTGAAAGTGGCTTACCTGTACGAAGACCAACTTCCTTATTAAGAACACTCTTTAAAAATGTACCTGTTGGAAGTAATCCCTTCATATACATATCAGCTTTACCGTCATGTACAAGTGAAACAGCCTTTAATGATGCTTCAACAACATCTGGCTCATCAATTACTTCAAAGTTAGCAAGATCAATACCAAGACCATCAGCGATTTCCTTAATCTTAGCTGCATCACCTACTAAGATAGCGTCAGCGATGCCTCTTTTTCTTGCTTCTTCAACAGCCTCTAATACAGGCGCATCCTGTGCAACTGCTACAGAAACTTTTTTCTTACTACACTGTGATACCTTTGAAAGTAAATCATCAAATCCCTTACTCATAATACTACTCCTTACTTACTAATAGGCGCATATGCCTTCAATTCCTCATCTTAGCACAACTTAATTGTTAACGCAATAATACGGAGCCTCAGCAAATAGGCAAAATAAAACCACCATAACGGTGGTTTTATAATCAATATTTATATATTGCTACTGATTTGAACTAGAAAATGCCTGTTCAAGAATATCATTAATATTAGCTATGTTTTCTGCATTCTCTTCTGCATCCTTGCCAGCTTTCTTAACAGACTCTGTTATAGTGCCAAGCTGCTTAATGATACCTTCAAGAGTCTTTCGGATTTCTGTGGCTGAAGCACTACTTTCTGTTGCAAGCTTACCCATCTCGGCAGCTACTACTGAAAATCCACGTCCAGCCTCACCACTTCTAGCTGCTTCAATTGAAGCATTAAGTGCCAGGATATTAGACCTTGATGCATTACGACCAACACTGTTTACTACATCTGTGGCCTGGTCAAGACTGCCCTCGATAGCTTCCGTTCTCTGGATAATATCGGAAAGTTCTGATGCAAGTGTCTTGATATTACCAAGAACACTCTCAACAGACTCATTAACCTTCTCCATAGACTCTTTGAATGAGCCTTCAATAGCCTCTTTGTGAAGTTTAGCATCAACTGCGTAGACGCTAATCATAACACCAGAAACAACTCCATCATCAAATATAGGAACCAAGTTGCCTTCCATGGTCATTCCAAAAACATCCTTAGGAAGTGTATTGTGAATAACACGTCCTGAACTTACACAACGAGCAATCGTTCCTGTTGGATCAGGCGATACTGAACCTACTGGTATGGTAGGAGCCATTCCTTCTGGTAACGAATACTTAAGACATACTCCACTTGGATCAAGAACTGAAAGAACAGCGCCTTCATCAAATAAAAGACGTATTGTATCTAGTTGGTCAATAGCTGCTTGTAAATTCTTACCCATAATAAACACCTCTTTAATATATTAGTCTAATTTTGCACATTGCATTTATGCACTATGCACAATTAATCAGTCGTTTATACCTAAATTATTGTACATTCTTTTGGATATATTGTCAATAAATATAGCCTTTTTAATGCTTAAAGGTAAACATACGACAAAAAACAGAGTATATTTAAACTGCAAATGCAAAATATGAGAAAAGAAACGTCTTATGTGAGTATCTCTCATGAGTCTTATTAATAAAGAAACTTATAAAAAAACAGAAAAAAGATAGATTGATGATGTAAAATATCTATTATGTATCAAATATTACTTGTTGAGGATGATTTAAAAATATGTGATGTGATTAAAACATATTTTCTAAATAAATCCGCGAACCAATTAAAACTAAATATAATCCACGATGGAAATGATGCACTTGATGCTTTATATGAAAATGAATACGACCTGGTATTGCTTGATATAATGCTACCTGGAGCCGACGGTTTTCAAATATGTAAATCTATTCGTTCTAACAAGGATACACCTATTATCTTCCTTACAGCCAGAGGACTTGAGGAGGATATTCTTCGTGGGTATGACCTTGGATGCGATGACTATATTGTAAAACCTTTTTCTCTAGCAACACTTTATGCCAAGGTCAATGCACTTCTTAACCGTACAAAGGGAACTATTATCAGCAATGAACTTTTTGCCGGAAGCATAAGGTTAAACCCTCGTACCATGAACGTATACCTTGATAATACAGTTATCGATCTTCCACACAAAGAATTTCTAATACTAAAGATTCTTCTCGAAAACAAAGGGGCTGTAGTTAGCCGCGACAGTTTAATAGTTCGTATATGGGGCTACGACTACGATGGCGACGAGCGAATCCTTGATAATCACATGAAAAAGCTTCGTAGTGCTCTTGGCTCTGAAGGCGCAAAGATTAAAACAGTAATACGAAGAGGCTATAAACTCGTCGAGTAGAAACAACAAATACAAAAGTTTAATAAAAAAGATAGATAAAAAATAGACCACAGATACATAGGAAACAGATACGTCATTTATATTGGTCTTAAGATGAATCACTTGCTAGCAACGATTCTACTAATAATCAATCTAAGGGGACCTATCATATGAAAAACAAAAAAATTCAAAAGCAAAAAGAAAAATATCAGAGGAAAATCGCCCGTAAGCCAAAGCTTTCAAGGGAAATAATACGTGCATCCATAATATCTATGGTTGTTGTAGCTCTTTTCTGTATATGGATATCTAACTTCCTTGCAGATAAATATACATACTTTGGACACAACCTTCTTACTACTGAAATAGAAAATCTAGACCGTAAAATCACTACTGCTGAGGAAGCAAATATTCCATCCAATATGGACGTTAGTGAAGCTCTGATTACGAGCAATTTGCTAAACACCTCAACAGACGGTGTTATAGATAAGCTAAACTTTTGTGCGGATTATCCTGTTATATATTATGATGACTATATGTTTCTTGATTACTACAACTACTGGTTGAACTACGTTAAGCATAGTGACCAGCTAGAGTACTCTTCATATAAAGTGGTATTTGATTTGGATGGTAATATACTCGCTGATGGATCAAGTGATATTTATCAAATAATAGTACATGGCGAGCATGGTGACCCAGACAGATTTGTTCGCATGTGTCGCTTAGACTATGATGGTATTGACAGTGTTTATCCAGGCTTATCTAAAAAAATAAGCGATGATCTATATTCATATTATGCTTTTGATCTTGATGAAAGCATCAACATTAAACTTGGGGATATATTTTACAACGATGTCTTTTTTATCCCAAGCAGTCTTGAAATAGTTAAAGAATCTGCTGATGGCAAAGCTGTGACTGATGTTCTCGCCACATATGATTTGTCAGACTGTGATTTTTCCAAATTGACAAAACTTGATACCTCTGATCCAAGAATAAAAACATACATGCCTATGACTTTGGGAGCAAGAGAAGACAATCCTTCCAGACTATTTTTCGAGCAGTTCGATGACGAAACTCTTACAGATTACGTAAAATCCGCCTCATCAGCTACAATAACAAACAATTTTGCTTACACTAACAGCCGTTTTCAGGCATGCAAATTTACTACAACGCATAACGGTTCATATGTTATTGCTTCTTTTATAAATCTTGATTTCTACAGAGATTTTAGAGACGTATTAGTTATATTCTATATTATAATGGCAATTATCGCTCTTATTATAGGAGCAGTAGCTGGATATATAAAATATAATAAATCAAAGCTTCCATACGAAATAGACAGCTATAGAAGAAACACAACTAACTCGATGGCCCACGATCTTAAAACTCCGCTAATGGCCATATCAGGATACGCTGAAAACATTGTGGCAGGAGAAAATCTTGAGGAAAGTCGCCAATCTGCTGAAAGCATACTTGAGTCTGTACGATATATGGATCAAATGATTGTTAATATACTTGAGCTGTCAAAACTGGAAAATAACAATATCAAGCTTCAAAAAACTGACGTGGATATAAATAGCCTTACCAATAAATGTCTAAAGAAATATGAACAACTATTAGAAAAGAAGAATCTCACCATAAATATGACTGGTGAGAAGGAGCTTAAGACTGATGACCATCTGATGGAACGTCTCATCGACAACCTTCTGTCCAATGCCATAAAGTATGGCTCTGAAAAAAGCGAACTATCTATAGATATTACGAATGCTGGTATAACTTTCAAAAACCAATATGATACAGAAATATCAGTAGACATCGATTCACTTACAAAACCTTTTGTAAAAGGTGACAATGCACGAGGCAATGTGGAAGGTAATGGGCTTGGACTAAGCATAGTTCAAAATATTGCTGATGTACTTGGTATGACTTTATCCATATCCGTAAAAGATAAAGAGTTTACAGCTTCCATAAATTACTAAGAGGTGAGCAAAAACTGTACCAAACACATTTATTTGTTATATAATTCCTGTATGCAGCAAGTATCATCATACTAATAGAGCTGCATACAGGATTTTTTCATTAAAAAAAAGGTGTATTTATGAATAAGAAAAAAAGAATGCCTGAAATAGGCGAAGCAGTATTTTGCATCATATATCTAATATTTGGATTTATATCAGCGATTATAATGTTTGCAAATGCTGACGCCAGGTCATATATATTATTCTACGGAGTATTAACCCTGGTACTTGCTGGGGGAGATTCTTTTCATCTGGTACCACGTATCATCAAAGCTTTTAGTTATGACTTTAAGACCTATGAGTTCTGGGCAGGTCTAGGACTTATGATTTCATCAATAACAATGACTGTCTTTTATATTATTTTGTATTATATCTGGGACATTCATTTTGCAGCAGGTACTACTATTCCTGGCCTAGTAAAATATCTTTTATTGATAATGACTCTCGTCCGTATCATATTATGTTTATTTCCGCAAAATAACTGGTTTCGAAAAGAAGGGAATGCTAAGTGGAGCATTATAAGAAACCTTCCATTTGTCATAGTTGGAATTATAATGATTATCTTATTCTTACTATCAGGTAACTGGAACATATCTCTTGCCATATTGATAAGCTTTGCCTGCTACCTGCCAGTTGTTTTATGGGCCAAGAAAAAACCTATGATTGGCATGCTTATGATTCCAAAAACAGTAGCATATATGTATTTAATAGCAATAGGACTCTCTTTGATTTAATGATGAAGAAAATAGATTTAATAACTGGATTTTTAGGCTCTGGAAAAACCACATTTTTAATTAAATATGCAAGGCATTTAATAAAGCAGGGGATGCGCATTGGAATACTGGAATACGACTATGGCGCTGTTAACGTAGACATGCTTCTTCTAAATAAACTTCGTGGCGCTAACTGCGAAATAGAAATGGTTGCGGCTGCTTGCGACGAGGACTGCTTGCGTCGACGCTTTACTACTAAGCTTATAGCTATGGCGATGAGTGGATATGACAGGGTTATAGTGGAGCCATCCGGCGTATTTGATATGGACATGTTTTATGATACTCTTCGTGATGATCCACTTGAAAATATGTACGAAATCGGAAATGTAATAACTGTAGTTAATGCTAAGCTAATTGATAAATTAAGCGAAGAAGAAGATTATATTCTGGCCTCACAAGCTGCATGCGCAGGTACAATCATACTTAGCAGAACCCAGCTTGCCACCAATGAAGAAATAGCTAATACAAAGAAACATATAAGAGAAGCATCTGAAAAGATTAAATGCAAAAAGCTTTATGAAAACTATTTAGAAAAAAACTGGGACGAGCTTGATGACCTTGACTACAACACTCTTATGAACTCGGGCTATCATATAGGCGATTATGTAAAAGTGACTGCTGGAAGAGATTTGGCTTTTGCTTCTAAATGTTATCTTGATTTAAAGGATAACCTTGAAGAGCTAAAATCAAAAATCACTACGCTCTTCTCTTCCAAGGAATATGGAAATATTATCCGTATCAAAGGCTTTGTATGTGACCAGGGCGGCGGCTATCAGATAAATGCCTCCCAGTACGAACTACTTGCTGAGCCAACAGCAATCGGGCAGGGTGTCTTGATTGTAATAGGCACTGAATTAAATGATGCGAAAATAGATGGTATATTATATACTAATAACTGAAATTGATATAATACGAGGACACAATAATGGCAGTTTTTGATTTTAATCAGGCAAAAAAGGATGAAGTAAAGGCTGAGAAAACCTACGAACTCATTTATACTAATAATAGAACCGCAGATGCAGAGCATCCTATTCTTATTCTTGAAGATAAAGATGGCATACTTGTACATCACTCTTCAGGTATGTTTGAAGCACCTACTAAAGGTACATCATTCATTTACGAAAGAGACGAAGTTAAAACCAATCATAACATCAAGCTTATAGATGCAAGATTTGAAAACCTTATAAGATGGCTTGGTGATAATCATATAATGGTAAAGCTCTCGGGTAAGAGTACTGAAAAAGGTTATGCTGTATATAAAATATATGAACTTGGAGTATCTGTAAGAGGTTCCAAGCTTGCAGGTGAAAATGGTTTCCTTCAGTTTATGATGGAAAGACTTTTCCAGAGTGAGGCTCCTTCAAGAGAAGAAGTTGATATCGATGATATGGAAGATTCTGATGATATGAAGCTAACAAGCATCCAGAGTATCACAGATTATATTACATGTGCTGGAAGTACCCTCCCGGATAATATCAGGCTATGGGCAAAAAGAAACCTTGCCGTAGCTAAATCGGCTGAGGTAACTCCTGAAGAAAGAAGACATGCTCAGCGTGCACTTTCTATTATGCTCAATATCCAATGGAAAAATACTGAATTTCAGCCAATTGATCCTGTGGAAGCAAGACGTATTCTTGATGAAGAGCTATACGGACTTGATCAAGTAAAGCAGCGTATCATAGAAACAATAATCCAGATTAATAGAACACATACTCTTCCAGCATATGGAATACTTCTTATCGGGCCAGCCGGAACTGGTAAGTCACAGATTGCCTACGCTGTTGCAAGAATTCTTAGAATGTCATGGACTACTCTTGAAATGAGTTCAATCAATGATCCTGAGCAGCTCACTGGTAGTTCAAGAATCTACGCTAATGCTAAGCCTGGACTTATTATGGAAGCATTTGCTAATGCAGAGAGTTCTAATCTTCTCTTTATCATTAATGAGCTTGATAAGGCATGTTCTGGTAAGGGAAATGGTAACCCAGCAGATGTTCTTCTTACACTGCTTGATAACCTTGGATTTACAGATAACTATATTGAATGTAATATTCCAACTACTGGTGTATATCCAATTGCTACAGCTAATGACAGAGATGCTATCAGCGCACCACTTATGTCTCGTTTTGCAGTAATTGAATTACCTGACTATACAATAGAAGAAAAACGCGTTATCTTTACAAAATTTGCTATGCCTAAGGTTCTTAAGCGAATCGGGCTTAGAGACGATGAGATAATTATCACTGATGAAGCCCTTGATGCTATCATGGAGAAGTTCAAAGAAACATCTGGTATCCGAGACATTGAACAGGCAGCTGAGCATATTGCTGCTAACGCTCTTTATCAGATTGAGGCAGAGAAAAAGACAAGCGTTACTTTCGATGCAGCAATGATAAAAGCGCTTTTAAAATAGAAAACGAAGTTCTGATTATTAAATAATAATGCATTAAAAAATGGCGACCATTTTGGTCGCCATTTCTTTATATACTAAATCTTAGTACTTATTATTTTGTATTTTCCTTCTTAAGCTCATTCATTCTCATAGCACGAACCTTGAGTGGAAGTCCCCATAATGTAATGAAGCCTTCTGCATCATGATGATCGTACATATCACCTGTTGTGAATGAAGCAAGTGATTCAGAATAAAGTGAGTATGGAGAAGTAGTACCATTCTTAATGATGTTACCCTTATAGAGACGAAGCTTAACTTCACCAGTAACATACTGCTGTGTAACTGTTGTGAAAGCAGTGATAGCTTCACGAATAGGTGTGAACCACTTTCCTTCGTAAACTATCTGAGCCATTCTGTTTCCAAGATCCTTTTTAAGAGAAATTGTATCCCTGTCAAGAACAAGCTCTTCAAGCTGCTG
>JAZRXF010000126.1:0-15472 GCA_045600085.1 Lachnospiraceae bacterium | reverse complement strand
TTAATCCACTCATCGCATCATTTGGTGGTGCTGAAGTAGCTGGTCTTATCAAGCTTCCATGGGTA
The DNA here is from genome assembly GCA_045600085.1 of Lachnospiraceae bacterium. Classification (GTDB taxonomy): domain Bacteria; phylum Bacillota; class Clostridia; order Lachnospirales; family Lachnospiraceae; genus NK4A136. The sequence continues at coordinate 15,407 of JAZRXF010000126.1, read as the reverse complement.
GATTATACAGGTATGACTCTTGAGGAGAGAACAGCTCTTTGCCTTAACTATGGTGATTTTATTACTTCAATCATTAACTTCTTAATTCTTGCAATTATCCTTTTCTCAATGATTAAGGCAATGAATAAGCTTATGTCAGTTGGTAAGAAGGAAGAGGCTCCAGCAGCACCTACAACAAAGAAGTGTCCATACTGCCAGAGCGAGATTGATATCAATGCAACAAAGTGTCCACACTGTACATCAGATATCGCATAAGAATAAAATATAATTATTTTATAGAAAAGTAATTGGTTTACATTTTCTGGAATACAATATATGGTGCCCGTATTTACGGGCACTTTTTTATGTTTCATAACTAACACTTGTGTCATATTACCACAATAGGATGTGTGGTCTTCATTTTTCTAACACAAAATATAGAAAAATCCCTACCAATTCGTTTGAAAATGTGTATAATAAAAAGGGTATGTGTGATACTAGATGTAGTTGTCACTTGGGGAGAATTTTGTGAGAAACAGAGGCTATAAATTCATTATAAATAGAAACGAATGTGGTTACTGGATGCTTTGTATTAATCCAACCTGGATTAATGATATGCTTCGAAGTAATGGTATTGATCCAAAGCTATTTCGTAGTATTAGCTGGCAGGAAGTAGCGGCAGTTATTAAGGATAGATACGCCAAGGAGCTTTTTGCTAAGCTTCAGCCGGCTAATTTTTGGCAGATGTGTGATGTGTATGCGCTCTCAATGTCAGAGTATACTTATGATTTTGAGACACCAATATATAATCAAAGTTGGTTCAGTACATATCCTATATTCACTGCTGAGGATGTATACGAGCTTCTTCGTGATGATGGTATGGAACAGGAAGAGGCACTTCGAGTGACTGAAGCAGTCAGAAAAGGCAAAACGTCAATACAGGGAATTAGTATTTTGGAGTACCTGGAATTATATGATGTTGATGACAGACTGATTGATGCGATATGTCAGTGTGAATTTCTGGCGGATAGGCAGGAAGCCATAGCAGGTCTTGTGGACACAGCCAAGAAAATATTAGATATCAAAGAACAGATGAAGAACAATCCCTTTTGCTAAATAGCAGAAGGGATTTTTTGTATGGGGATGGGGTTAATGACTCATTTTATAGATATAATGGTATAATATACACGTGAGTGAAAAAGTTGGGAATAATATCATTAATTACATAAAGGACAGACTTCTTGTTAATCACCCCTTTCTTGGCATGCTTGTTGCTAGTGTTCCAGTTATACTAATTAGTAAAGAAGTTACTAAGGATAATCCGATAAGTTGGATTGGATTAAAAGATGGACATATACTGATTGAAGAAAGCAGTCTGCTTCATCTTTTTAGTAGCAATGAAGATATCGTATATATGTCATATCTTCATAGTCTTCTTCATTTTTTGTATTGCCATGACATTTTGGCTGATAATAGTCTGGAAACAAAGGAGGCACTAGAAGGGATATTTAAGCTGGCTGATAGTGAGGTTAATAAAGTACTATGCGAGCTTGAGAGCATGGAATTAGAAGTTACAGATGATCACACATACTGGGTATATGGTGACAAGAATAAAAGAGCACTTTCCAGTGAAGAAATGACGAGGCGAAAAGAGTTATCAAGAAAGGTACTTACTAATCTTGAAACCTTTTCCCAAAGCCAGGCCAGTCAAGGCATGATTATGGCACTAAGAAGAGCAGTGAGGGATAAAAAGGACTATAAAGCCATGCTTTCACTATTTGCACTACCGGAAGAAGTGGTAAAAGTCAGCATGGATGAATTTGACTATGGGATGTATTCGTATGGATTGTCCATTAATCCTGATATGCCAATGGTGGAAATGGTAGAAGTAAGTGATGATACCAGAATAAGGGATTTTGTAATCGCAATAGACACCTCTGGTTCCACAGCGGGGCATGTGGTCCAGTCTTTTCTGGATAAAACATATTCTGTTCTTTGCACAGAAGGTGCATTTGCCGAAAGAACAAATATATATCTAATACAATGTGACAGCACTATTGCGAAGGAAACGGTCATTCATTCTAAAGAAGAAATGGAAAAAGTCGTATCTTCTTTGCCAATATCAGGTTTTGGTTCCACTGATTTTAGACCAGTATTCGAGAGGGTTAATGAGCTCGTAAAAGATGGAACGCTTTCGAGATTAAAAGGGCTCATATATTATACAGATGGGCGAGGAACATTTCCTTCATATGCTCCAGCTTATAAAACAGCATTTGTGCTTACAGAGGATATGTACGATAGTGCTAATGTACCAGGCTGGGCCATGAAAATTATGCTATAAGGATTAAATATATGAATATTAAGGAAGCAAAAAAGCAAATAAAAGATGCAGCAGGGCTATATTTTAAGAAAGACTCTAATGGACAGTATATTTTACCGCTTGGAAAACAGCGTCCATTCTTTTTACTTGGATCACCTGGAGTTGGTAAGACAGCTATTATGAGTCAGATTGCAGAGGAACTGGGCGTGGCATATGTTAGTTATTCCATGACTCATCATACAAGACAAAGTGCACTTGGACTTCCTGTTATATGCCATGAAAGCTATGAAGGAATGGATTATGATATCTCAAGGTATACCATGAGCGAGATAATTGCCAGTGTGTATGATGAGATGAAAAGAACAGGAAAGAAAGAGGGAATATTATTCCTCGATGAAATAAACTGCGTATCAGAAACTCTTTCGCCAGCAATGCTGTTATTTCTTCAATATAAGATATTCGGCTCATACAAGCTTCCAGAAGGTTGGATGATAGTTACCGCAGGTAATCCACCTGAATATAACAGACAGGTGCGAGAGTTTGATGTTGTTACTCTGGATAGAATGAGAGTGCTCGATATAGAAGCTGATTATGATTCTTTTAGGGAATATGCTACCACGCAGGCAGTTCATCCAGCTATTATTTCTTATTTAGATGAGAAAAAAGTTCACTTCTACAAAGTTGAAAATACAGTAGAGGGAAAAAGATATGTTACAGCAAGAGGCTGGGAAGATTTATCCTCAATTATAAAACTTTCAGAAAAAGAGAATATAGTTGTAGATATAAATACAGTAAAAGGATTTCTGCGTGACGAACAGATTGCAGGCAGTTTTATGGCTTATTATGAATTGTATGATAGCTATAGGAGAAAATTACCAGTCGCAAAAGTGCTTGACGGAGAGATGACCGATGAAGAATGTATGTCATACAAGTCAAACGAGTTTGATGAAAAAGTAATAGTTATCTCGATATTAACTGAGCAGCTAAGGTCTATGACTTCAAGAGTTAATGTGGAAACTGAAAAACTCGTTACAATGTCTGCAAAACTAAAAGAAAAGGAGCAGACATCGGAGGAAGAGGCTAATAATCTTAGTAATCTGAAGGTGGAATGTAAGCTACTAGCTATAGCTGGAACAAAAAAGCTTTCCAATGTATTTTCATTTATGGATAGAGCCTATGGTGACGATGGAAGTGAAATGACATTGTTTATGACTGGTATAAGCCTTGATAAGGATATATCAGGATTTATAGCCAGATTTGGCAATGAAGAATACAACAATCACGCTAGCAAGCTACAGATATCAGGACGAGGAGAGTTGTTAAAGGAAAAGTGCAAGCAGATAATAGAGGGCATTTAGATATATTTAATAATATTGATGACAAAGCATTCCTAGGAAGCAGAAATCTTGTTTCAGTGAATATAAATTGTTCATCTGTTGGCAACTGGGCATTTGCTCACTGCAAGAGACTGCGTACTGTGAACATTAGTCAGTCAGATATAAGTATTGGTCGTGATGCTTTTTTAGGATGTGATAGTCTTGAATCATTAATAATAGGTGATGGTAGCAATGAGTATCTGATTCCTATAGCCCTTAGATTACTGAAAAAAGCAGGGATAGTTGAAGCTCCAGGCTGTGAGTGGTACAAAAGGATAGATGATTATATATGTTCCTATCTTCAGGAGCCAGATGATAAGGGGTTCGAGGGACTTTGGACATTTGGAGAAGAGGACTACGTGGAGGATGCTTTTGACAGAGATTTCTTCATAAAAAGCGTGCGAATGGACAAGTGCAGACTAGTATTGGAACGAGTGGGCTGCGGGAATCTTAGTGAAGATATGGAAAGCATATATAAGAACTATTTATTAGATAACATTGGTGATTCCAATTCGTGTGGGCCTTGTTACGCAGTTATTAATAGTGATGGTAAGAGAATAGCATCATATATAAAGATATTAAAAACATACGATATTATCGATGCTGTGACTATTCCGCTCTTGCTTCAGGAACTAACCAACATAGGCGTTGAGGCCAGGGCAGAACTTATTAAGAGCGATGCAGCAGGTAATGATGATAGCTCGTTGCAGAAGATTGATTCATTTTTTGATTTGCTTTGATGTGGAGGCAAGTATATGGCTACTTGGGGTTCAAGAGGACTAAGAGGTTCAACTCTTGAAGATATGATTAATAGAACAAATGACAAATATAGAGAGAAGGGACTAGCGCTTATACAAAAGATACCAACCCCTATTACTCCTATTAATATAGATAAGTCTACAAGACATATCACATTGGCTTATTTTGACCAGAAGAGTACTGTAGACTATATAGGTGCAGTTCAGGGAATACCAGTATGCTTTGATGCCAAGGAATCAGCTACTACCACATTTTCTCTTCAGAATATTCATGAGCATCAGGTCCAGTTTATGGCGGATTTTGAGAGGCAGCAGGGGATAGCTTTTTTTCTTATTTCATATACATCTGAAGATGTACTTTATTATCTCAAGTTTGACAAACTCCTGGAATTTTGGAATAGAGCTAAAAACGGAGGTCGTAAAAGCTTTAGGTTTGATGAACTTGATGAGGAATATATTATTCCCAAGAAGACAGGCGTATTGGTGCCATATCTTGATATGATTCAAAAGGATCTTGATAGTAGAGAGTAAAAGAGAAAAGTGTATTTATAAAAGGAGGGTTATGATGGAAGGTATACAGGAATTAAAGAAAATAATTGATGAGAGTGACAATATAGTATTCTTTGGAGGCGCTGGCGTGTCTACAGAGAGTGGCGTGCCAGACTTTAGAAGTAAGGATGGTTTGTACAACCAAAAGGATGTCAGGTTTGATATATATAGACCCGAGTATCTACTTTCGCACAGCTGCCTTATGAATGAGCCTAAGGTGTATTTTGAGTTTCATCGCCAGAAGATGGATACGAGAAACATTGAGCCTAACAATGCCCATAAGTATCTGGCCAGGCTAGAAGAGTTTGGAAAGCTACGCGGTGTAGTTACTCAGAATATTGATGGACTTCACCAAAAGGCTGGTAGTAATAAGGTATATGAGATACACGGAAGTGCTCTTAGGAATTATTGTCTTAAGTGTGGCAAGAAATATCCGAAGGATTATATATTTGAGACAAATGAACCAATTCCTCACTGTGACTGCGGTGGTATGATTAGACCAGATATTACACTGTATGAGGAAGGTCTTCCTGAGGATGCGGTATCAGGTGCGGTGAATGCTATATCGAGGGCGGATGTTCTTATAATAGGAGGAACATCTCTTACTGTATATCCAGCAGCATCTTATATTGATTACTTCAGAGGAAAGTATCTTGTGATAATCAATCAGAGTGAGCTTAATATAAGAAGAAGCGATAATGTTCTTATTGTAAGAGAGAAGATAGGTCAGGTATTCACTGAGCTTGCCAAGCTGCAGGGCATAGAATTATAAAAGAAATAAAATAGCAGTTGTTGACATATAATAAATGTACCTTGTAATGGGAAAATAAAAAATATACTTGCAGAGTAACCTGTTTTCTGTTAAACTTGAACTCTGTGAAATATTTTTCATTGAATTGTAGGGCAAAAGCCTTACAATCCTTGCTCTTCTTTGTCAGGGAGAGCCAATAGACCAAAAGGAGGTACAGTAGCATGAACAAATACGAATTATGTGTTGTTGTCAGCGCAAAGGTCGAGGATGAACAGAGAACTGCTACAGTAGACAAGTGTAAGGAGTATATCACAAGATTTGGTGGTACTATTACAGATGTTGAAGACTGTGGCAAGAAGAAGCTTGCTTACGAGATTCAGAAGCAGAAAGAAGCTAACTACTACTTTATTCATTTCGATGCAGAAGCAACAGCTCCAATCGAGATCGAGAAGAACATTCGTCTCATGGAAGATGTAATGCGTTTCTTATGCGTTAGACAGGACGAGGCATAAAGAAAGGACTAAATTATGAATAAAGTTATTTTAATGGGACGTCTTACAAGAGATCCAGAAGTTAGATACTCACAGGGTGATTCAGCAATGGCTGTCGCAAGATATTCACTTGCTGTTGACAGACCAGTATCAAGAAATAATGCAGGTGGTGATCAGGCAACAGCTGATTTCATTAACTGCGTAGCATTTGGTAGAAATGGTGAGTTTGCAGAAAAGTATCTTCATAAGGGTACTAAGATATTAGTTGAAGGTCGTATTCAGACAGGCAGCTATACTAACAAGGATGGCAATAGAGTATATACAACAGATATCGTTGTAGAAAGACACGAGTTCTGCGAGAGTAGAGGTTCACAGGGCGGAGATATGAGCTTCGGTGGAAGTGCTCCTTCAGCTCCAGATGATGGTTTCATCAATTTACCTGGCGGAATCGAGGATGAGATCCCATTTAACTAACTGAATAGTTTGTTAAGAAATGGAGGAAGTAACAATGGCATTCAATAAAGAAGATAAGACTGATGCACCTATGAAGCGCCGTGGAATGGGTATGCACAGAAGAAAAAAAGTTTGCGTATTCTGTGGTAAGGATAGCGAAATCAGCTACAAGGATACAGCTAAGCTTAAGAGATACGTATCAGAGAGAGGTAAGATCCTTCCTAGACGTGTTACAGGTTGCTGTGCAAAGCACCAGAGAGCACTTACAGTTGCTGTAAAGAGAGCTCGTCACGTAGCACTTATGCCATACGTACAGGACTAATTAATAGTTTTAAGAGTTTTAAGACACTTTCTAAATGTAAATTTAGAGAGTGTCTTTTTGTGTATTTGGCAAATTGATATTAATTTATAGAATTGATATCCTATACATACGTATATGCTTGGCTTTGGTTGTTGTAAGCATATACATATGGAGTGAAAAACATTGAAAAGAAAAGCTATAAAAAGAAGAATAGCAATATTTGCCAATGGCTGGAGCGAAAGAAACCTTAGCGATGCGCTTGAAGGCGTAAAAAGTGCAGCGAAGGTTCATGACATGGATTTATTTGTGTTTATAAGCTTTGCAGCTCCAGGTATGAGTGCAGATGAACAAAGAGAACAAAAGAGAATATATCAGCTTCCTGATTTTTCAGAATTCGATGGACTTATAGTATTTTCATCGACAATGAATTTTGATGAACTAGTAATTGATGCGAGGGACAGAGCTCAGTCAGCAGGGATACCAGCCATAAGCGTCGGTAGTAAGTTCGACGGTATGGTTACAGTAGAGATGAGCAACATAGATACCATGAAGGAACTGGTTGAGCATCTTGTGACCTGTCATGGAGTTAAGGACATTGAGTTTATAGCTGGTCCAAAAGGCAATAGCAATTCTGATTTTAGAGTGGAGGCCTGGAAGCAGATTTTCGAGGCTCATAATCTGCCAGTTTCGGATGATATGGTTCATTATACAGACTGGAGTGCCAGAGAAGCTGTAGAAGTTGCAGAAGAAATTGTGGCCAGAAGACGCGATCATATGCCTGATGCAGTATTATGTGTCAATGACAATATTGCTATGTCTGCTAGTGATGTGTTTAGAGAAGCCGGATTGTCACTTCCAGAAGATTTGATTATTACAGGTTACGATTATACCTATGATGGACAGATATTCTCGCCAGCATTATGTACTGTTGGACAGAATGATTATCAGGTTGGGCAAAAAGCCTTTGAAAAATTGATGAATATGATTAATGGCAATAAGGAGGAGGATATAGTTATTCAAAACCTATTCATCAATAATCAGAGCTGTGGTTGTCATAGGGATGGTCTGGATGAAATGCGTATCAAGGACTGTAATAGAAGATACCATGATAAAGTTAAGGATCTTGAATTTGGGTGGAGCATCAGCTGGGTTTCACATGCTCTGCTAAAGAGCCCTAAGCAGTCGGCTATAAGAGAAAATTTGGATGAATATTTGGAACGCAGCCATCTATTTGATAATGGCACCACCTATATACTCGAGGATGCCAAGGCAAAGCTTTATTTTGCTGACAAAAAAGAAGAGGCAGCAGTGAGTGGATATTCAGACGAGCTAGACGTGTTAACAGCTCTAGAGAGACGTGAGCGTATTCCAGGAGACAAGATTAATAAAAAAGAACTTATCCCTGGCTATAAGAAGGTTGATGGTGATACAAAAATGTATATGTTTATGCCAGTGCATTTTATTGATGGTGTATTTGGCTATATAGTACTGGAAAATTGGCTTAGGGGTATTAGCACTGGAAAGCTGAAGATATTTTTGGATAACTTTAACCACGCAGTTGAAAAGATGGAGCAGAATATTAAGCTTGATCATCTTAACGAGTTGTTGCAGGATTTGTATACCAAGGATTCTCTCACGGGATTATATAATCGATTTGGATTTAATTCGGAAGGCGTGCAGTTATTTAATAAATGTAAATCCGGTAGTTCCAAGATGGTTCTTATGTTTGTTGATATTAATCGTATGAAGCTTATCAATGATTATTATGGACACCTTCAAGGCGACATGGCCATAAAAACTGTGGCAGATGTGATAAAAAACACGGTTCCAGAAGAATTTATAGCTATCAGGTTTGGCGGCGATGAATTCTTGATTGTTGGACAATGTGACGATGAAGATGCTATCAAGCTAATACAACAGCAGATTACGGATAAGGTGAAGAATACGGGTAAAGCAATGCATTATCCTTTTTATTTAAGTGTTAGCTGTGGTTATTTATTCTTTGCACCATCTTTGGATGATAATCTTGATGCTTATATTAAAAAGGCTGATGAATCGATGTATGAGATTAAGGCATATATGCATACTTCAGATAAAGAACTTAGAGAATTTGTTGCTAAGTGCGAAAGTTCTCGAAGTACCTAGATGTAGTTTTGTATATATTAGAAGCAGGGGTATTCTGCTACCTTGGCAGGATGCCCTTTTATATTTACAAATAAGAATATGAGAATATTAACAATGAATATGAGTATTGTTTATTATTACATTATATTATCATATTAGTAGTGAATTATGCATGGAAATGGTTTGGTGAAATAGGTGGAATTAATAGAAATATTGTCAGATTTAAAAAACGGAACAATAGACCTTGAAGAAGCTGAGAAGCTTATACGTGTGGCTCCATATGAAGAAATGGGCTTCGCGAAGCTTGATAGTCAGAGGAAGCTTAGGCAGGGGTGCTCGGAGGTTGTGTATTGTAGTGGGAAAAAAGACGAGTATCTTGTGGACATTTTTCAGAAATTATATGAAGTGAATGGTGAAGTACTTGGAACCAGAGCAAGTGTGCATCAGTATGAACTTGTGAAAGAAAAGCTTTCTAATATTTGCTATGACGAAGAAGCGAGAATCCTGCGTATAGAACCAGAAAACAAAAAGCGAAGGGGCAAGATTGTTGTATGTAGTGCTGGAACAGCAGATATACCGGTTGCAAAAGAAGCAATACTTACTGCTGAGTTTTTTGGGGCAAATGTCACACCTCTTTTTGATGTTGGCGTTAGTGGTATACATAGATTACTTAGTAATGTTGATGTATTTCAGGGAGCGAGCTGTGTTGTGGCAGTTGCAGGAATGGAAGGCGCACTGGCAAGTGTAATAGGAGGTCTCGTTAGCTGTCCTGTTATTGCTGTTCCAACGTCAGTAGGATATGGGGCTAGTTTTGGTGGATTATCAGCGCTTCTTACAATGATTAATTCGTGCAGTAATGGTATAGCAGTTGTAAATATTGATAATGGATATGGGGCTGGTTATATGGCGGCTCAAATTAATAGACAATCAGTAAAGGATATTTAATAAATGGGAAATACATTATACTTGGATGCTCAAACAGGAATAAGTGGCGATATGACAGTTGCCGCATTACTTGATCTTGGAACTACTATAGACGGTAAAAATGAATTGACAGATGGCTTACAGACTGTGCTAAAAAGTCTGGGTGTTCAAGGTTTTCAGACCAATGTGAGTAGGGTGAAGAAAGCAGGCCTTGATTGTTGCGACTTTGATGTTGTGCTAGATCATGACCACGAGAATCATGATCATGATATGGAATACTTATATGGTCATAATCACCACCATGATGATCATCATGAACATCACCATGACGAACATCACCATGATAATAATCATCACGATCATGATCATGAGCATCACCACCACCACCATCATCATGAACACAGAGGCTTCTATGATATTAAGAAAATCATAGATGAATCGTCGCTCACAGATAGAGCTAAATCTATTGCTACCCGTATTTTTGAAGTGATTGCGCAGGCAGAAGCTAAAGCGCATGGCGAGTCTTTTGAAAATGTTCATTTTCATGAGGTTGGTGCTGTCGATTCTATTGTTGATGTTATTTCAGTAGCGTACCTAATCGACAGTCTTGATATAACAGATGTAGTGGTACCATATTTAAGTGAGGGTCAGGGCTCTGTTAGATGCCAGCATGGTATATTGCCAGTACCTGTTCCTGCAGTAACTAATATCGTGGAGGCTCATGGTATTAGCCTCAAGATTCAGAATGTTCAGGGAGAACTTGTTACTCCAACTGGCGCAGCCATAGTAGCGGCCATAAAGACAGGTACCTCGCTTCCAGAATCCTTTGAAATTGTTAAGTCTGGTCTTGGAGCAGGAAAGAGAGCTTATGAAAGACCTAGTATTCTTAGGGCAATGTTAATACGTGCCAATGAATCTAGCGAAACATCTGATTATATATATAAGCTTGAAACTGATATAGATGACTGCACTGGAGAGCAGCTAGGGTATGCGTTAGAAAAGGTATTTCAGGCAGGAGCATTAGATGCTCATTATAAACCTGTATATATGAAGAAAAACAGACCGGCCTATGAATTATCTGTTATTTGTAAGGAATCAGATGTTGCTATTATAGAAAATATAATATTTAATGAGACAACATCCATTGGAATCAGAAAGATTAGGATGGAGAGATCCATACTTCCAAGAAGTATAGAAACAGTAAAAACTAGTCTTGGAGATGTCATAGTCAAGAAATGTACATTGCCAGATGGGACTTTACGATATTATCCAGAGTATGAATCGATTAAAAAAATAGCGGAAAATGAGAAGTTTTTGTATCAAAAAGTTGTTAATATAATTAATAAAGAATTACTTTAGTAGGAGGATTTTTAAGATGGCATGTTTTTTAGTACCAACAACAGAGGCAATAGTTACAACAGTTGTTACTAAGGTTGTAGAGAAAAAGTGTGAGAACACAGAGCACGGAATTCAGAAGGTGGAGCTTGAGAGCAAGTTAACAAATCTTAAGAGACTTAATAAGCTTTTACTTGGTGGTTCAGCTCTTTTAGCATTTGAGCATGTATGGCATGGTGAGGTAACACCATTTTTCCCATTTTTAACAGCAGCAAATAATCCAGCGGATTTCTCTGAAATGCTTGCAGAAATGGGTACTGTAGGTGTGGGCATGGCAGTACTTGTTACAGCAGCATGGGCTACTAGCTGCGTAGTACTTAAGTCTATTAATAAGAAAACTGTAGAGGAGTAAATACGATGACATTAATGATCACAATATTTGCAGCAGTTATTTCTACAGCAGTTTGGTACACAAGCGAAAAAGCAAGAAAGCTTAATGTTAGTTTGCTAGGCTATATGTTTTGGGGAGCATCACTTATGTGGTTTGTTGATGCCATTGCAGAATATATCGAATTAGGTGCAGAGTATTTTACTCCAGCAACAGAAGATATGATTAACGATGCTTTTCTTGGTTTTTCTGTAATTGGTTTAGCCCTTGTGATTTGGGTTCTTAGTGTTATTATCAAGGATCCTATGAATATCATTAGAGGCAAAAAAATGATAGGGGCAACAAATGATTAAAAAGAAAGAATTTAACGACAACAAGCTTGGCTTTGGTCTTATGAGGCTTCCTCGTCGTGGCCGAGGGATTGATGTTAAGCATACAAGTCAGATGGTTGATAAATTCCTCGATGCAGGACTTACATATTTTGATACTGCATTTGTTTATCCTGGATCAGAAGAGGCAACAAGGAAAGCACTTGTTGAAAGATATCCTAGGGATAGTTTTACTCTTGCTACTAAGCTTTTTGCGGCTAATATTCCCACAGAGGAAAAGGCTAAGGAAGAGCTTGATATAAGTCTTAAGAGAACAGGTGCAGGATATTTTGATTTTTATTTACTTCATTGTCTCATGAAGTCCAATTATAAGAAGTTCGAAGAATTTCATTTATGGGATTTCGTGAAGGAAGAGAAGAAAAAGGGCAGAATTAAGCATTATGGATTTTCTTTCCATGATGGTCCCGAGCTGCTTGATGAAATATTAACAGCGCATCCCGATGTTGAGTTTGTACAGCTTCAGATTAATTATGCTGACTGGAATGATTCCGAGGTTCAGTCCAAGGCCAATTATGAAGTTGCTAGAAAGCATGGTGTTCCAATAGTTATTATGGAGCCTGTAAAGGGTGGAAAGCTTGCTAATCCTCCAAAGGAAATAAAGAAGCTTTTTAAGGCATACGATAAGAATGCCAGCTATGCTTCTTGGGCCATAAGATTTGCAGCTTCACTTGATGGAGTATTAGCAGTTTTATCTGGTATGTCTAATAATGCTCAGATGGACGATAATCTTTCATATATGAAGAATTTTAAGCCGCTTAATAAAGAGGAAATGGAGATTATTAAGAAAGCACAGGAAATTCTTAAAACATCCAAGGAGATTCCTTGTACAGGTTGTAGATACTGTGTTGATGGATGTCCTAAGAAGATACCTATTCCTGATATTTTTGCAGCAAGAAATAAGCAGCTTGGACTTGGCCAGGTTGAAGAGGGCAAAAAGAGCTACAAGGATGCTGTTAAGGGCAAAGGAAAGCCTGCTGATTGTCTTAAGTGTAAGAAGTGTCAGGGAGTTTGTCCGCAGCAGTTACCTATCATTGATCTGTTAAAGGAGTGCGACGAAGCATTTAAATAACTGATTAATCAATGGGATATAAAAGATTGATATATTAAAGCAGATGACTATGTGTAGTTATCTGCTTTTTTACTTGCAGTTATGCTATAATATAAAATGGTATTATAGGGTGTATATGTACTTTTTTTAGATTATGATTATTATTCATGTTATGGGCGGACTGGGCAATCAGCTGTACCAGTATGCTATGTATGAAAAATTGAAGAAACTTGGAAAAGACGTTAAGCTTGACTTGTTTGACTATAAAGAGGCCAAGGGTGATGAGCGTGAATGGCGTGACCTTGAACTGGAATATTTTCCAGGGCTTGATTATGATGTGTGTCAGCTTAGTGAGAGAACTTTGTTCCTTGATAATAGTAGAAATTTTTTTGCGAGGGTACGTCGTAAGCTTTTTGGAAGAAAAGATAGGACTATCCGAGAGACCGATTCCTATATGCCAGAGCTCTTTGATATGGATGATGTGTATCTTCATGGCTTTTGGAACAGTGAAAAGTACTACGCTGACATGATACCAGAACTTCAGCGAAAAATAATTTTTCCTCCAAGTGGCAATGAAAAGAACATTAATTGCATTAAAGAAATGGAGCGTGTTAATTCTGTAAGTATTCATATCAGACGAAGTGATTATCTCCAGGTTGCTGGCGGAAAAAGATACATGGGTATATGTACTGATGAATACTATAAGGGCGCAATGGACTATATAGAAAAGCATGTTGAGAATCCTGTTTACTATATTTTCTCAGATGATGAGGAATATGCCAGAGAACATTTTAGTGAAAACAATATGAACGTGGTTTACTGGAACAAGGGTAAGGACAGCTTTTATGATATGCAACTGATGAGCTGTTGTAAGCATAATATATGCGCGAATTCCACATTTAGTTTGTGGGGGGCCAGGTTAAACACGTATAAGGATAAAATAATGATAAGACCGCTTAGGCATGATAATTACGATGAGAGTTCACCAGATAAGATAAAGGATGAGTGGAAGAACTGGATATTAATAGATAAGAATGGTCAGCTTGTGTAAGGTATATATTTTTATTTTTGGACTAGGAAAGGAGATGCGATATGGAGCAAATGGATTTAATCTCGATTATTGTCCCTGTTTACAATATGGAAAAATATCTTGATAGATGTGTAGCTTCTATTTTGCATCAGACTTATACGAATCTTGAGATTATTCTTGTTGATGATGGTTCTAGCGACAATTCTCCTTTGATGTGTGATAAATATGCTAGTCAGGACAACAGAATTAAGGTTATACATAAGAAAAATGGCGGTCTTTCTGATGCTAGAAATGCTGGATTAGAAGTGGCCACTGGTTCATATATTGGTTATGTTGATAGTGATGACTGGATAGAGCCGGATATGTATGAACGTATGTATATGGCGTGTGCTCAAAACAATGCGGATATTGCGGTGTGTAAATATAGGGCAGTGTTCAAGGACAGAATCATAGACAGGGGAAGCGATGATTTAGTCGTGCTAACTAGGGAAGAGCTTCTTAATATATATATATTTGAACATGAAAAGTATGTGATATATAACTCGGTATGGAGTAAGCTTTTTAGTAGAAAGCTTGTGGAGGATATGGTATTTCCAGTTGGTCGAAACTCCGAGGATATCATGTATACGACCAGGGCGTTTTGTCGTGTGAAGACAGCAGTTTATATCGATGCGTGTTTGTACAACTATGTACTAGACCGTGATGGTAGCATCATGAACGAGAAAAACGTTAACAGGATGTTCGATGATGAAATACCATTCTGGCATGAGCATATAGAGTGCATACGAGACAATGTTTCATCTGATATGGCTGACAAAGCCGCATATAGGTTCTATAGAAGATTACTTTTTTATTTTATAGATCTTAGATCTGAAAAGAAAACTAGAGCCTCTGCTGGAAGAATTGTTAATGAACTTAAGAATAGTAAAGCAGATATAAAACGAATATATAAGAATAAATATATTCCTACAGGTGATAAGGTAAGGATGAAAACCATGCTTTGGGCTCCTGGATTATATTATGCGTTGGTGATTTTTTATGATAAATTCATTATTCCTTTAAAGACAAAATAAGGAATAGATTAAATAAATTAAAGCGTATTGATTGTGGAGTTGATGAATGCTTTTTAATTCATATATATTCATATTCCTATTTTTACCATTAGTATTAATAGGCTATTATGGACTGAAT